>JBOFTL010000636.1:0-8602 GCA_051652045.1 Microcoleus sp.
AAATCTCCCCGCACCGCCAAAAATCTTTATCGCAAAGCTCGCGGTTTGTGGTTGGACGGCAAAATTCCCGAGTCAAGAATTGCCTATCAAGAATTAGTGCAAGCTTTCCCAAATGACGAAGATACAGGTTTGGGATTGATTCGATTGTCGAGGTTGATGGATCCGAAAGAAGGGATTGTTTTGCTCGATCGAGTTATTAGCAAATTCCCCAATAATGCGCCCGAAGCTTTGTTAGATAAATCCAAACTTCTTGACAAATTAGGCAGCGGTCGATCGGCTTCAGATACTCGGAAATTGTTATTGACAAAATACAATAATTCTGATAAAGCAGCCGAACTGCGATGGACGATCGCCCAACAGTATGCCAAAGCCGGAGATTTCAAATCTTCTTGGCAGTGGGCGAGGGAATTAACCACTCACAATCCCGACAGCGAAATAGCACCGGAAGCAGCATTTTGGGTAGGGAAATGGGCGCGACAAGTCGGGCGGGAAGCCGATGCCAAAACAGCATTTGAATACACGATCGCGCGCTATCCAGAATCGTATTTTGCGTGGCGATCGGCAGTATTTCTCGGTTGGCCTGTCGGCGATTTTACCACAGTTCGAGACTTATCTCCCAACGTAGTTCATGCCTCCGGGCGTCCCGAACCACCAGTCGGTTCTCCTGCTTTAAAAGAACTGTATCAATTAGGTCAAGATCGAGATGCTTGGACCTTGTGGCAAATCGAATTTACCAATCGCGCAGAACCGACAGTTGCCGAACAATTTACCGACGGTTTAATGCGAGTGGGAGTCGGAGATAATTTAGACGGTTTGTGGATGATTGGCAGCTTGCGACAGCGGGAAAAACCGGACGATCGCGCTCAATATCTCGCCCTCAGACAGCAGCCGGCTTACTGGCAATCCCTCTATCCTTTTCCCTACCTAGAAACCATTGTCAAATGGTCGCAGGAACGCCAACTAAATCCGGTATTGGTAACAGCATTAATCCGGCAAGAATCGCGATTTATGCCCAAAATCAAATCGGTAGTTGGCGCTACGGGATTGATGCAGGTAATGCCAGAAACGGGGTCTTGGGTAGCTCAAAAGATTAACCTCAAAAAGTATTCGCTGGAAGATGTCAGCGACAATGTTAAACTCGGCACTTGGTATTTAGATCACACCCACGACGAATACCAGAATAATTCTTTGTTAGCCGTAGCGAGTTATAATGCCGGGCCGAATGCAGTATCGGATTGGTTGAAAAGATTTAGTTTTAGCGATCCGGATGAATTTGTGAATAAAATTCCGTTTCCTGAAACTAACGGCTACGTGAAATCCGTGTTTGAAAATTACTGGAATTACCTGCGGATTTACAATCCTGAAGTCAATCAGTTAATGGCAGAACATTATGAAGCAGCTCAAAATAAATAGTTGAGAACTGCACCAAAGTTCAGAAACCGGGTTTCTGTGCCAGACTGCGCGCGCAGCCTATATTCATCGCCAGAAACCCGGTTTCTTTGATAATTCGCACTCATAGCAACCTTGGTTACAAATCTCAGTCAGATTCTGATTCTCATTGAGTTGTAGCAACATCTGCCCTAAACAATCTTCGATCCTCATAACAAATTTGCTGAATAATATTGCGCCCAGACATTGCCACCACGGGAACGCTACCACCAGGTTCAACCCACTGCCCGATCGTGTAAAAATTTCGCAATTTAGGTAAAGTTTTAGGTAATCCTTGAATCATCAGCGGTAGGGTTTGTTTGGTGAGTAGCCAACCACAGCTCGATCCTTGCCAATTGCCTGTGTAACGCTCATAGCTCAGAGGAGTAGCAACATCTACAAACTCAATATCTGCCTTCAGACCTGGATAGAAATGCTCCAGGTAATCAATCAAAATGTTGGATTCTTGAATTTGTTCTGCATCGTAAATCGATCGCCCGTAAATACGCTGCCAATAATCATAGGTAGTTTTTAGCATCACAATCATCACTGATTTGCCTGGGGGTGCGAGGGAAGGGTCGAAACAGTAATGCTTAATGCCAATCTCAAACCTCGCTTCATCGGCAATTGTAACAGGTTTATCTAATAAGTAAGTTACCCAATGGGGTTCGCCCGACAGATCGCGATTTATGCCTAAAGAAACTTGAAGCTGAGAATGAATAGGCAACCGACCATCATAGTAACGTTGTATCTGGCGGGTGACGTATTGGCGATCGATCGAACTGAAGAACGTACTGTGTCCATCACAGGCAGAAATCACCCGATTCGCTCGGTGTTCTTCATTGTTATACAATCGAACTCCGATCGCCCGACGATCTTCTATCAAAACCCTTTCCACTTGCGAACCGTAGTGAATTTTGCCACCTAATTCCAAATAACGTTGCGCGATCGATTCAGCAAATTTGAGCGATCCTCCCAGTGGAAATCCCGCATTTTTGGTGTGCATATACGCCAGCAAAGACATTCCCACCATCACTGGAATTTCCTTCCAGGCAAACATCTGCGGAATTGCACGGCGTAAAAAAGGGTCTTTAAAATGGTTGGCGAATTCTTGAGCAGAAATGTTTCCCCAGCGCGCCAGCGGACAGATAAAAGGCATCAATTTCCAGCTCAACCTTCTCCAATCCCTCAAGGTCATCAATGTCTTAGGCTTTTGCTGGAGTAGCGACAAATCAAACCTAGTAAATGCCCGAATCCCAGCACAGAAATCTCTGATTAACTGACGATCCAAGGGTGAAAGTTCGATCGAATGTTGTTCCAAACGATCCGGGTCGCTGTAGACAACTAAGGTTTTACCTCCTGGTTCCCTAATTCGCATGAATTCATCGTGGTTGACAAACTGCTGTTTGGGAAGCACTCCAAGTTCCTGCCAGAGGCGAGAAAAAGGCTGCCCTTGTCCAGAACCGAACAGGTAATGAATGCAACCATCAAAAGTAAATCCCTGTCGTTTCCATGCGGTACACAGTCCTCCTGGTAAGGTATGCATCTCGAAGATACGGGTTTGATATCCGTTCATTTGTGCAAAACATCCTGCCGCCAGTCCAGCGATTCCCGCGCCAATAATGATGATGTCCGTCGAAGTGTTTGTTTTCATCTTTATTCGATCTCTTCGGTTGTGCTCGGTCGATCGCACTTTTGCTTGAGGGCGATCGTATTCTTTAGTCTAAACTCCAGTTAAATAAGATTGTGTTGGGTTTCTAAGATGCTCCCAACAGATTGATATCAGAAACCGGGTTTCTTTGACAGACTATGCACACAGCCTAAATTTATCATCAGAAACCCGGTTTCTCTGTCATACAAATCAACCCCAAACCCCCTTAAATAAGGTCGATTGATATCTTACACTAATATTCGATCGCACTTAACATCAACCGTGAAACGGAACAGTTACTAAAGGCAAAAGCGCTAAAACCAACCAACTCCAAAACCATTGATTAAGCTTTGCAGGCATTGCAGCCTCTGTCAAAAGCGCATCAATTCTCTCTCCCAATCTATTGGGAAATCCCGCAACACCAACAACGCAAGCTATATTAAAATAGCCCTGGGGATAACTAGCTACCAACAACAAAGCTTCCGCTAATAACAAAGCATCTACGTGCATTGCCGCCTTAGCATCAGCCCGCAATTCCCGCAGCGTGAGTAACTCTTCCCACAAAGCTTGAGTGTGCGGAAGCCAAGCCGTAATTTGTCGCAGCCATCCCAGCCAGAAAAACCAGAAAGTATCGCGGTAATCGTAGTGCGCTTGTTCGTGGGCAATTACTGCTTGCAAATGTGCTGGATCTAGGGTCTGCAACAACCCCGAAGTGACTGCAAATTCAGGTTTCCAAAAACCAACTAGCGCCGAAAATAGAGAAGGATCGTGCAGAACTCTAACTGTTTTCCCCAATATTTTTTGTTGCGGCAAATTCGCAATTTGCCTGACAAATTTTAGACCATCATTCGCTAGCTTAATACACCAAAATGCTGCGATTATTAAATAAGTTATAGCTAGCAAGTAGCTCAACCATCCTTCATCAATACCGAAGATTTGAATGCCCAGCATTTGTCCCTGAATTCCCATGAATAAAATTGCTGTAGCTGTTGCCAGTAATAACAGCGGAGGAAATAGAAATAACAAGAGCGATCGCTCCCAGCGTCGGGCCCAATTGCCGCGAGGAACAGACCATCTCAACCTCACAGTCCAAGCAACTATTAGCGCAGCTAAAATTAAAATTAAGTGCATTATTTTTGCTCCTCTCTAGCTTGGCGGACAGCTTGAATGCGGAGGGCAATTTCTTCTAACTGTTCGACTGTCGCTCGATCGAGACTGTCAGCAAATGCTGCTACAATATCGGGATTACCTACTGCTAGAAATTGCTGCAATCGATCGTAAGCTAAGAGCGATCGCGCTTCATCGCGAGAAACTAAAGGTTGCCAGGTAAAACTTCGTTCGCTTTTGTTGCAAATCAGCCAACCTTTGTCTGTCAGGCGCCGCAATACTGTGGTAACTGAAGCATAAGCCAATTCTCGATCTGGATCGGACAAAATGCGATCGTGCACTTCTTTTACGGTAGCAATTTCTAAGTCCCAAACTATATCTAAAATCTCTGCCTCTAAGGGGCCGAGGGAAAGTTGTTTGGGACGGTAATTCGGCAGGGGAGTCATGGGATTTTAGATTTTAGGTTTTAGGTTTTAGATTTTAGGTTTTAGGTTTTAGATTTTAGGTTTTAGGTTTTAGGTTTTTTACACAACCCAATAGATCTGAGTTTTTAGATTTTCTTACAAAACTTAAGAAACTTAAGAGCTTTGACGATCGAGGAAACTGTTTGTAACTATAAGGGCATTTACTATATATCTCAACTTTTTTTATAAAAACTTAATCTACCTATAGCCTTTCTCATGTAAGTGAGGTAGCATCTCGATCGATTACCAATTACCAACAGTACGACACGGATGAAACGGATCGCGGATAGCTTTTTTAAAATTGACAAGGGACGACTTTCAACTCTCAACTCTCAACCCTCAACTATCAACTCTCAAATATTACCGATTCCCAGACTTTCCCTCATCCCACACGGGCAATCGATCGACTTTTTCCAACATAATATCGACATATTTCTCACCGCTTGCCGATCGATTATTGTAATTTTAGCAACCGCCTCCCGCATCTTGGGCAGTGGAGTTATCTTGTTAATCAATAGAACCGAGCCGATCGTCCTACAATTTGAGATTTGGGGTGTCAGGCTTGGGGATTAAAAGAATTTAGAGCCAAAATCGCCAATCTCAAATCTACAATCACCAATCGCCAATAAATTGGCAATCTCCAAAATCTAAAATCTAAAATCTAAAATCGCCCGACGGCAACCGCACCCTGACTATTCGGCTCTCCCTACTGTCAGGGTTCCTTGAAAAAAGATACCTTGTACTCAAGGAAATACACAAAAATTTACATCTATAATTTGTGTAAAGCTCCAAATCGCTCCTCACCAGCAGCGATACAGCCCTCGCCCAATAGGATGGAAACAAAATATGTTTGAACGCTTTACAGAACAAGCCATTAAAGCAATCATGCTAGCCCAAGAGGAAGCACGCCGCCTCGGCCACAATTTTGTAGGCACTGAGCAAATCCTCCTGGGACTCGTAGGCGAAGGCACTGGCATCGCTGCAAAAGTTTTGCTTGACATGGGCCTCAATCTCAAAGAGGCACGGTACGAAATCGAAAAAATCATCGGCAGGGGATCGGGCTTTCTCCCGCCGGAAATTCCCTTTACACCCCGCGTCAAGCGCATTTTTGAGACAGCCCTCAACGAAGCGCGGCAGTTAAGCCACAATTACATCGGTACCGAGCACATCCTTCTGGGATTGATCCAAGACGACGAAGGAGTGGCAGCGAAAGTGCTGCACAATTTGGGGCTCGATCGCGCTAGAATTCGCACCCAGGTAATTCGGGCCGTTGGAGAAGCCAATGCAGTGCCCGCAGGTAGAGACAACCCCGATCGTAAAATCCCAACTTTAGAAGAGTTCGGCACGAATCTTACTAAGTTAGCCGCGGAAGGCAAACTCGATCCTGTAGTCGGCCGCACCACTGAAATCGAGCGCGTCATCCAAGTTTTGGGCCGCCGCACCAAAAACAACCCAGTATTGGTAGGCGAACCGGGAGTCGGCAAAACAGCCCTCGCCGAAGGCCTCGCCCAACGGATTGTCAACCGCAATGTGCCGGAAATTTTAGAAGACAAACAAGTCATCAGTCTGGATATGGGTTCGCTGATTGCCGGCACTAAGTTCCGCGGCGAATTTGAAGAACGCCTGAGCAAAATCGTGCAGGAAATTCGCGCTGCCGGCAACATCATTCTGGTAATTGATGAAATTCACACCTTAGTCGGTGCAGGGGCAATTCAAGGCAGCATGGACGCTTCCAATATGCTCAAACCGGCTTTAGCCCGAGGCGAATTGCAGTGCTTGGGAGCAACGACGCTGGACGAATACCGCAAGTACATCGAACGCGACGCAGCCTTGGAACGGCGCTTTCAACCGGTGAAAATTGGCGAACCGAGCGTGGAAGAAACTATAGAAATACTTTACGGCTTGCGATCGGCCTACGAACTGCACCACAAACTGACAATTTCCGACGCAGCTTTAGAAGCAGCCGCCAAACTGTCAGACAGGTACATCAACGATCGATTTTTGCCCGACAAAGCGATCGACTTAATTGACGAAGCAGGTTCTCGAGTGCGAGTGCTCAATTCTCAAACCCCACCGGAAGTTAAAGAACTCAAAAAACAACTGCCGGCGGTAATTAAAGAAAAAGAAACCGCCGTGCGCGAGCAAGACTTCGACAAAGCTGGAAAATTGCGCGATCGCGAATTAGAAATTCAAGCAGAAATTGCCTCCGCGACGATCGACAAAAGCCAAGTTAAGACCTCTCCCGTTGTCACTGAAGAAGACATCGCCCACATCGTGGCAAATTGGACGGGAGTACCTGTCAGCAAACTGACAGAATCTGAATCCGAAAAGCTGCTGCACATGGAAGACACTTTGCACCAGCGTTTGATCGGGCAAGAAGAAGCTGTCACCGCAGTTTCCCGCGCTATCCGCCGCGCCCGAGTCGGATTGAAAAATCCCAATCGCCCGATCGCCAGTTTCATCTTTTCCGGCCCTACAGGCGTCGGCAAAACCGAACTGACAAAAGCCTTAGCTGCCTATTTCTTCGGTTCGGAAGAAGCGATGATTCGGTTAGATATGTCCGAATACATGGAACGCCACACCGTTTCCAAACTCATCGGTTCGCCTCCCGGTTTTGTCGGCTACGATGAAGGCGGTCAACTAACAGAAGCAGTCCGCCGCCGTCCGTACACGGTCATCTTGTTTGATGAAATCGAAAAAGCTCACCCCGATGTCTTCAACATGATGCTGCAAATCTTGGAAGACGGCCGCCTGACTGATGCTAAAGGTCGGACGGTTGACTTTAAGAATACGCTGCTGATCATGACTTCCAACATCGGTTCTAAGGTGATTGAAAAAGGTGGTGGCGGCCTCGGTTTCGAGTTTGCTGAAAATTCCGCAGATGCCCAATACAACCGAGTTCGCAGTTTGGTAAACGAAGAACTGAAACAGTTTTTCCGCCCGGAATTTATCAACCGCTTGGACGAAATTATCGTCTTCCGCCAGTTGAACAAGGAAGAAGTCACGCAGATTGCGGACATTATGTTGCAGCAAGTCTTCAGCCGCTTAACCGAACAAAAGATTACTTTGTCGGTGACAGAACGGTTCAAGGACTTGTTAGTTAAGGAAGGCTACAATCCCAGCTACGGTGCTCGGCCTCTGCGTCGCGCCATCATGCGGTTGTTGGAAGATGTGCTGGCTGAGGAAATGTTAGCTGGAAAGCTGAAGGAAGGTGCAACTGCTGTGGTGGATGCCGATGAAAACGGTCAGGTTAAGGTGTTGCCGGGTGGCGAGTCAGAACCGAGATTGCCCGAGTTTGCATTGAGCCATTAATCGAGTGCGATCGACGCATCTTACAACTTGTAAGATGCGTCGCTTTCACAATTCTCGCTAGTAGCAAATAAGTTTGTAGGGTGCGCACTGCGCACCTTACTACTTGTAGTATTTGTAGGGTGCGCACTGCGCACCTTACTACTTGAAAGCATGGTTATAATAAAATTTGAAGCACATTATTTCATCTATGTCTCAATCTTCTACCCCGCAAACAATCATTGAGTTTGTGGAAGCTCTCTCAGAAGACGAACAGGATGTACTGTTTAACTTGATTTCCAAACGTCGCATTTCCAAACGCCGCCAAGAAATTGCTCAAAATTCTCGGGCAACAATGCAAGCCATCAACAATGGTACTGCTCAACGAGGTACTGCCACTGAAGTGATGGCAAATATATATAATTTCTCTATTGAAACACATCCTTGATATTGGAGAGATGATGGTGACATACTCCTACATCAAGCTGATTACAGCTATGATGTAGGCATCTTTGCAGCCCGATAAAGGGTATGCAAAATTTCCTTCGTGATACTGTTATCTATAGTTCCGACTACAGAAAGATTCCCACTATGGCGTTTTATACTTGGGAAAATGTCCAACCCAAGTCTCTTTAAATTAATCGCGGCGTTAAGATCGCGATCG
>JBOFTL010000637.1:0-2587 GCA_051652045.1 Microcoleus sp.
AAAAGTCATGCCTCAATTGGGAGTAGATGAAACATTATTTTACCGAACTTCTAACAACTCTGATTTACTGCGCAAATTCGGCATTCAACAGGCAGATTTTGTAGTAGGATATGTAGGGCGGTTTGTCGAAGAAAAAGGGTTGTTAACTTTGGCTGAAGCTTTGGCAGGGTTGAAACAAAGTTCTTGGAAATGGCTGTTGGTCGGACAGGGAAAATTGCGATCGCACCTCACAGAAAAATGTCGGGAATTAGGAATTGGCGATCGCATCATTTGGGTAGAAAGTGTTTCCCATGAAGAAATTCCGCAATACATTAATTTGATGAATTGTTTGGTATTGCCTTCACAAACCAGCTACAAATTCAAAACTTTAACTGCTGTCGGTTGGAAAGAACAATTCGGTCATGTTTTAATCGAAGCAATGGCTTGTCAAATTCCCGTTATCGGTTCCGATTGCGGCGAAATTCCCCATGTCATCGGTGATGCGGGGTTGATTTTTCCCGAGGGAAATGCAGAGAAGTTGCGAGAATGTTTGCAGCAGTTGATGGATTTGCCGGAGTTAGTGGCAAATTTGGTAGATCGAGGTTATTATAGAGTTATGAATAATTATACGAATCATGCTTTAGCCGTACAGTTGTTAGAGTTTTATCAAGAGTTGTTGGCTTGAGAGTTGGGAATAAAACTGTTAAGTTCTTCGACTAACAAATGTACTGTTGTTGAAGGATTGTCGCTTTCGGGATTGGGGCGATCGTATTTCTGTAAAAGGCGTTTTGCGTATTTAATTGCATCCTGCTGTTTGTCTTTAAGTTCCTCGTAAATTGTCTGGCTGTTTTTCTGATATTCATGTCCCAATAACTTGGTCAGCATATTTTGATAATCTTGGCGAGAAATTCCCGTATTATAAAAATGGAAGTGCAGCAAGTACCACAATTCAAAAGCATCATTGGAATAAGCTACATCAATGCCGTTTTTTATTGCTAGAGTAATCGCTTCATTAAAATTTTGCGCATCGTTAGGATTTTTAGGGTTTCGATCGCGATCGAACACGCACCAAAATCTGTCATTTTCGTCCGATTCTGCCGTATCTTTCAACTCAATAGCTTTTTTTACTAAACTCTTCGTATTTTTTCCTTCTCCTTTGATATCAAGTTTGATTACCTTTGTGTCTACCGGGAAACTTTTAAAATAGTTGGATTCAGTTTTCTCGCCCTCACACACGATTAAAAACCATCTTCTACTTTTAACTTTTCGATTGTAGTAATCAATATTTTTTCTTTTACTCATGAAGTTCACCTATTAGTTCTTTAAAATTACCAATAAAAGGGATAGCACCATATTTGCCGATAATATAATCACTCTCGAATGAAGCATTTTTTCCTACTTTATACTCTACCAAAGAGTACAGATCGGTAGCACCTTTGTTATTTTTTTCAGTAAACCATATTTGATCCTTGCGAAAAATCTTGCTGCTAAGTAGGTTTGTATCGTGCGTTGTGAATATAAGCTGTGCGTTGTGCGGATTAGTCTCGTTAGAATTGAACAAGCAGATTAATTCGCGAGTAATCAGCGGATGCAGTCTGGCATCAAGTTCATCAATTAATAAAATTTTTCCCGTTCTTAAAGTATCCAACAGAATTCCTGCTAATGCAAATAGTTTGTTTGTCCCTTCAGATTCATGCTTTTCGATATCGAATATTTCTACAGAAGTTTCCTTACCATCAGCATCATATTTAGGGTGAACCGTTTTCACCGCCTCTTGGATTTCAGAATTAGGATATAAACCACCATAGGAAGCACTGTATTTTGCGGTATTATCGGCAATAACAAATGCAGGTCTATATGTAATTTGAAGATCGGCAATGCCTAAGTCTAATTTTTTGATAAATTCAATGATATTATTTCTGTAGCGATCGCTCTTAAACAATTCTAAAGTTTGCTGGCGGTATTGTCTATCTTGCAAACCAGATATCAATTGCAAGGTTTTACTGAACCACCGCAGTATTTTACCAGAAATTTTTCCATTAAATTGGGCGACGACAGAAAGAAATAAAGCATTGTTTCTGGTTTTCTCGCCGATGTGTTGTCCTTCCTGGAAATCAGTTAAGGTAAAATTGTCAAAGTCTCTTTCAAACAGCATTTTTTCTTCGCGGTCGTCAGATTGAAACAACCACTCAGCAACAACTTCCTGCGAGTTTACCTCAAAACCATATCTAAAAGTTTTACCTTCTAGCAGGAAAACGATTTCAAAGAAAGATGCCTCTTTTTCCGTTTCCGTACTTAGCCTGAAAGCTTCAATATCGATCGCCTCTGAAACTTGAGTTTCTTTTGATGAGTTGAGGACAAACCACTTCATAAAATTAATAGCAGCCACTAGATTGCTTTTGCCACTGGCATTAGCCCCATAAATAGCTGCGCTTTTAAGCAAGCTTAATTTATTATTAATGATAAATAAATTATTCTCATCAAGAGTTGTGTCACCATCTGTCATCGGTGAAGCTACCATGCTGAGGGTGACAGTTTCTTTAAAAGATTTGTAGTTGCCAACGCTGAATCCAATCAGCATAACTTGCCTCCGATCGACTAAAATAGA
>JBOFTL010000638.1:0-1617 GCA_051652045.1 Microcoleus sp.
TGGTCAACGCTGCTGACCACGCGATCGCTGTTGCATTGGGCCACCGATCGGGCAAAACAACCGTTCCTGGTCGAAACTGGATGCGGGCGGCTGTCAACAATCTAAACCCTGAACAGATTTTCTTGAGTGAACTGGAGAAGCGATCGTGAAAATTTTAAATGATGGAAGGATTAATTGCAGGGTAAAAATAACAGGCAGCTTTGAAGGTCAATCATTTACCTATTTAGACCCAGAGGGAGAGAATGGATCTCAGTATATAAACACAGACGGAGATCCGTCCTCTTACTGGTGGTCTGTCGGAAATTTTAGTTGCGATTGCAATCGCTCTAGATTCCTCCCAACTGAATGGGGAATCAACGATGACTGTGGAGACAGAATATTAATAGACCGGATTGATCCAATAGATTGTGACGCGCCGTCACTTATTTTAAACGAGTCGCTGGAGGCACGATCGTGAACACCGCAGACCTAAAAACAAAACTCGAAACCGATACAACCTTTATGTCCTACGTTGGCCGATACATTGCCGACGATGGCGTTACAACTGCACCCGCGATCGCTAGACTTTTCGAGAATGAGCAACAGGACTCGCGATCGGTCGATGGGCTGGAAGTGGTAATCCTTCGTAATCCGCAGGCAACTGGCGATCGGCCTTTGTATGGCATCCACTCATCAGAGCGTGTGTTACAAGTTAACCTGATTCAGCACAAGTCAACTACCACGCATAACCTAGAATCAGCAGTTGCTCGCATTCATGAGCTTTTTCCCTTCGCTGCGACGGGTGGGCCAGTGCGAGTTGACCCAGATGGATTTATCTATGCCGAGTACGCGATCGTGATTGATGATTCCGATATTGACCCCGCCGATCGGACTTATAGTTTTCCTATTGTTCAACCGTAGCCACCAGAAAACCACCCGATCGCAGATAAATCGGATGGTCAAAGCCACAATCCCCAAACTTTATTTGCCTTCAACCTTCTTAGGCGGATCGTTCACCGATCGCCCTTCTTTTGCTGCTTCAGCCCGGATCTGATCACCTGGATTTTCGAGGGGTTTCTCAGGTAGATCTGAAGCAGCAATTACTTCTAATCTTTCCGGCCTAATTGCTTCGGGTTCCCGTGAAAAAAGGAACCAATCATCGATGTGGATATAAACCTCTTCACCCATCTCTGCGCGGGTTTTGCCGCCATTCCAAAACGGGGAAACGTCCATTCCAGCTTTTAATTTAATCTTAACTAATTCAACGGCCATAACTTGCGCCTCGGATTGTGTTGATTAAATATGCCCTAGCGCTATCACGGGCAAAGTCCATTGACATCAACACAATGGACTTAAATTATGCCTGCAAGACTCCTTGCCGCCAAAGGCGTTGATACTGCTGTTTTCCTCGGTTGCCTAACAGAAACACAGCTTAACGCCGACCCGTTTGTAGCTCCTTCTACAACTGCCGTAAGTTTCACGATTACTGGTGCTGTTGCCTCCGGTGCAACTACCGTAACCGTCCCAGCAACAACCACTGAAATCGCACCCGGTACCGTGCTTGACGTAGTTCAGGCTGGTATTTCCTACGTGCTTTTGGTTGTTGCTAACCCAGCCGCCAACTCCAAGGGTGTTTAC
>JBOFTL010000639.1:0-16872 GCA_051652045.1 Microcoleus sp.
ACTCGATCGCCTTATTTCTCCTTTCCTTAACCCTAACTCTCTGGCTGGGCAGTTGCTCCTCTGCCCCACCCCAGCAAGCTGTTTCTCTTTATGTCGGCGCCGCCGGTATGTTTAGAGATGTTTTGCTGGAAGTCGATAAGCTTTACCAACAGGAAGCACCTCATGTTGTCACCAGCTATGCCTTTGCTGGAACAGGTCTGATCCAACAAAAAATCGATCGAGACGAACCATTTGATATTGTAATTTCAGCGAATCCTACTGTGATGGACGATTTGCAAACCGATGGATTTATAGTTCCTGAGAGCCGCAAGGCGTTTTTTAGCAATCAGCTTGCCTTGATTGTACCCAAAAATTCATCCTTGCCGATCGCAGATTTTAAGGATCTAACTAACAATCGTATCAAAACAGTTTCTCTCGCTAACGAACAGGTAGCACTAGGGATTTATGCCAAAGATCTTCTGAATAATATCGGCATTTGGACTGCATTGCAATCCAAAGCAAAATGGGTCAATCTCGATCAACGGGAAGTACTCAAAGCTGTAGAAGATAGGACAGCAGACGCCGGAATTGTTTTTTTGACCGATGCTAAACTATCCAACAATGTGAAAATAGTGGCGATCGCCTCAGCCAGCCTCTATCGCCCGATCGACACCAGTTTAGCTGTTCTCAAACAAAGCGATCGAATCCGAGAGTCAAAACAATTAATTGAATTTTTAATCAGTCCTAAAGCTGCCGCCATCTTTGAGAAATACGGCTTTAGCCCTATCCCCACCTCCACCAACTTATCTAAGTAAGTAGGTAGGCGCAAAGAAACCTTGCTATGTAACCTAATTTAAAGCTGCCAGAACCTTTGCGAAGGCGCGTGCCTGTCCGTAGGCTTCGTCGTTTCACTTCGTTTCACTCGCTTTTCGCTTTTGACTACTTGTGTATTTTCCCACTCATCTACTTAGTTGAATCATGCAGAAATCTCGGATCTTTTTTCTTCAGGTAGCTGGCAGTTTAGGAGCTGCTACAATCTTATCGTTGACGGTCGGCAGTTTGGCTTTTTGGAGTAACGATCGCACTCACCAAGCCAATCTTCAAGTTCATGCAACTCAGGAATTCAGCCAACGATTGAATAACATAATCGGGCAATTGAAAGATGCCGAAAACGGTCAGCGGCGCTACCTGCTGCTGCTCGATTCAGTCGCTTTGCAACCCTATACCAGCGCCCTATTCGGTATCGATCGAGACATTGACTTTTTGCAACAAGCAAGCGCCAACAGTGCCGAAAAACGAAATCGGGTTGATAACTTGCAAGAATTAGTTCAAAAGCGATTAAACCTGTTACGAGAAGGAATTGAAGTGCGCGATCGAAAAGGGTTGGAAGCTGCGATTACCAAAGTACGCCAGAACAAGGGCAATGAAGTCATGAACCAGATCGAGGAGGAAATCCGGGAACTCAACGCCCAGACAATTTGGGCACTGCGCCAGCAACAGCAAATCGTTCAGGATAGCACCCAACAAACTGGCATTGCTTTTGGGGTGGCAATAGCGTTGAATTTACTCATTTTTAGTTGGGTTTATCGATCGATCTATCGAGAAATCAAGATGCGGATGCAAGCCCAACAAGAGATCCAACAATTAAATCAGGATCTGGAACAGCGGGTAGAAGAACGCACCGCCGAACTGCAACAGGCAAAGGAAATTGCAGAAGTGGCCAACCGTACCAAGAGCGAATTCCTCGCCAACATGAACCACGAACTGCGGACCCCTCTCAACGGCATCCTCGGTTACACCCAAATCCTCCAGCGTGACCCCGCCACCACTGACAAACAGATGAAGGGTTTAGGTGTAATTCACCAATGCGCTTCCCACCTACTGACATTAATTAACGATATTCTCGATCTGTCTAAACTGGAAGTGCAAAAGATGGAACTCTATCCCCAAGATTTCCACTTTGGCAACTTTCTCACTTCGACTGTGGATATTTGTCGCGTCAGAGCACAACAAAAGGGAGTAGAGTTCAACTATCAACCGGGGTCAAGTCTGCCTACTGCCATTTATGCCGATGATAAACGCCTGCGACAAGTCCTGCTGAATTTATTGAGCAATGCTGTCAAATTTACCGACTTCGGGACAGTCACTTTCCGTGTTGAACTCACCCCCTCATCACGGTCCCAAATCCCGGAGATCGAACCTCAAATCTACAAAATTCGCTTTCAGGTTAAAGATACGGGTATCGGCATTGCATCAGAAAAACTAGCGACCATTTTCCTGCCCTTTGAACAAGCAGGTAAACGAGAACGCAACACCGAAGGCACGGGGCTGGGACTGGCAATCAGCCAGCAAATTATCGAGAAAATGGGCAGTAGCATTCAAGTTGAAAGTACGATCGGTCAAGGCAGTTGCTTTTGGTTTGAAGTTGATTTGCCCCTTGCTTTGGAATGGACGGGACAAAATGCGCTCGCCAACAAGAAAATTATCGGCTACCAGGGCGATCGGCGCAAGATTTTAGTCATCGACGATCGCCCGGAAAATCGATCGGTAGTGGTCAATATGCTCGAACCCTTGGGCTTTAAACTCGCAGAAGCCGATAGCGGACAAGCTGGATTGGATCTGGCTTTACAAATGCGTCCCGACTTGATTGTTACTGACGTGGCGATGTCTGGGATGGACGGATTAGAAATGACCCGCCGCCTCAGAGAACTGCCTGATTTTACGATAACTCCAATTATTGCCTCTCCTGCCACTTTATCTCAGGTGGATTTGCAGGAAAGTCTGGATGCTGGGTGTACTAGCTTTTTCCCAAAACCGATCGAATTCACCGGATTGTTGGGCGAGTTGCAGCGACTGTTAAAGTTGCAGTGGATTGCTGAAGATTTACCTGAAACAGCGTCCTATCAAAACATACCGAGCGAAAAGTCGGAACTAATGCTACCACCTCCTGAAGAACTGACAGATCTCCGCACTGCCGCCCTCGGGGGATTCATGTCTGAAGTGCAGCTTGAAGCCAACCGAATCAAGCAATTGTCCCCCGAATATGTGGCCTTTGCCAACCGAGTTGTGGAATTAAGCCAACAGTTTGATGATGAGGCTATATTGGATTTGATTGATTCACAGATCTAATAACAATCTTATTCATTCAAACTATATTCCAAGGAGTTTTCCATCAATGTCAGCCCATAGTCTGCCCCAAGAGAATACAATTTTAGTTGTAGACGACACTCCGACAAACTTGCAGGTGTTGTTTGATTTGCTCAGCGAACAGGGCTACCGGGTGGCGATCGCGAAAACCGGGGAAACGGCCTTGCAACGCCTGCAAGCATTTCAGCCAAATTTGATTTTATTGGATGTGATGATGCCAGGAATCGACGGGTTTGAAACCTGTCAGCGTCTCAAAGCGAATCCTGTCACTGACGATATTCCAGTTATGTTCATGACCGCTCTTTCTGATTCGGTTGATAAAGTGAAAGGCTTAAATCTGGGTGCTGTGGATTACATCACCAAACCCATTCAGCATGAAGAAGTCTTAGCACGCATCCGGGTGCACCTGCAACTGCAACAAGCTACTAAAGCGATGGAACAACGCACAGATGAACTCAACCGGGCACTCGAAAATCTGAAGCAAGCCCAACTGCGCCTGGTGCAGGGTGAAAAAATGTCCGCCTTGGGTCAGTTAGTGGCGGGGATTGCTCACGAAATTAACAATCCGGTGAATTTCATCCACGGTAATCTCGACCACATAAAGCAATATACTCAGGATTTGCTGGAGTTTGTGCAACTCTACCAAAAACATTATCCCCAGCCAGTAGAGGAAATTCAAGAGCGGGCACAAGACCTGGATCTGGAATTTTTGCAAACTGACTTAGTAAATATACTGAAGTCGATGTCGATCGGGAGCGATCGCATTCGCGAACTTGTCCTTTCTCTCCGCAATTTCTCTCGCCTGGGTGAAGCCGCATACAAAGCGGTTGATATTCACGAGGGCATCAATAATACACTGGTAATTTTGCAACACCGCCTCAAAGCTAAACCTGATTTTCCTGTCATTCAGGTCATTCAAGACTACGCACAGCTACCAGTTATTGAATGTTACCCCAGCCAACTCAATCAGGTATTTATGAATATTTTGAGCAATGCGATCGATGCACTAGAAGAGTCAGGAGTCGGCAATCTGGTATCAGCAAAATCCGGAATCCCAAATCCCACTATCACCATCCGCACCTCTAATATTGATGACAATTGGGTTGCAGTTAGCATTGCCGATAACGGTGCTGGAATTGGGGAATCGATGTGTTCTAGACTTTTCGAGCCCTTTTTTACCACCAAACCTATCGGCAAAGGAACTGGATTGGGGTTATCGATCAGTCATCAGATTGTCACCGAAAAACATAGGGGCACGATCGAGTGTTATTCCACCAAGGGACAAGGAACTGAGTTCGTGCTGAAAATTCCCGTGCGACAAATCGCCACTATAGCTGCTTAAAAATTATCCTTTTTTTCATCTCTGGTTTTGCTGCATTTTTTGGGTAGCTGCTTTGTGCAATAAATCTATTAGATCGAGCAAATTGCTAATATTTGAGTAGCTGCCGCGTGACAAAACTGGGGATTGAAAATGAGGTGCTATATTTGTTGGGGAAAGGGCGATCGACACTTCAGTTGATTTTCGCCTAAATTGGCATCTGTACGCTATCATAGTATCACCCCAATCTCTTCCCATCACAACAAGAGGCAGCTATGAATCAAGAAAATGTGACGTTTCCGATCGATCGCGATAAAAAAGAAGCGCTGAGGGCGATCGCTGCTGTGATGGATCGAGAGATAGGTTATGTTTTGAATGAGGCGATCGCTTCTTACCTAGAAATGTATCAATGGCTGTTAGATGAGATTAACAAAGGCGTTGCCGAGGCCGAAGCTGGAGACTTTGCGAACGATGATGAAGTACAAGAAATTTTTGCTAAGTTGACCTATTAAAATTAGATGGTTGCGGCAAGCTTTGCGAAATCTCGAACAGGCTCACTCATATATTTTAAAAGACGATCCAGAGGCAGCAAGACAATTAATTTTAAAAATTCAGAGTGCTGTAGGTCAACTCGCAGAGTTTCCTTTGATGGGTAGAGTCGGTCGCGTGGAAGGGACTAGAGAACTTGTCATTTCCAATACATTTTATCTCATCATATATCGAGTCACAGAAGAAAGCGTAGAAATTCTCCGCGTCCTTCATAAAGCAAGAAAGTATCCAGAGAATTAGAGCGTCTGCTTTTAAATTTGAGATTTTAGCTTGTATAAAGCTACTCGATCGAGCAAATTGCTGGCATTTAAGTTACTATCATGTGGCAATGCTGGCCTGTGGATGTGAGGTGCTATCATTTGTGAGCAAAAAAGCGATCGATACTTTCAGTTTGTTTTTTAACAAACCACAGGTGCGAAAAAATGTCAAGCGCAATTTGAAACATATAATTTTTCCAAAATTATTTTAATCGTTAGTATAGCTATATCGAAAGGTAGTCGATCGTAACACGCACTTAAATCGAGCCCTATAATTTTAATTAAGTGTTTTGGTGTAAATTATGACAACGATCGACTGGAATGATGTTTTAGATAGTATTTCAGAGAATGCAGACGAACTCCAAGTCACCGATCGATTTGTCAAACCCCTTATATATGCACTGGGATTCAGCATTGATGAGTGGGTACAACAGTTTAGAACAGGAAGTGGTGTTGCTGATTTTGCTACTCGCAAAAATCACGATGATGATGATAAATTTTCAGTTTCTAAGATTAACCCATACTTAGTCATTGAAGTTAAAGGTAGAGTAGCGGGAAGAGCGATCGTTAACTTAGCAGAAGGTACTCTCAAGTACAAAGAAGCTAAAGAACAGATAAAAAGTTATCTTCTTGATTCTAAATGCCAAACAGCTCAATGGGGTATCATCACCAACTCAACAGATATTCAGCTATTTCGCAGACATGGTAAAATCGTAGTGCCTGCTACTAACTGCATGAGGATAAACAAAAATAATATCATTGAGATTATTGCGAAAATTAAGAAATTGCTAGACAACCCACTCAAAGCTTTAACAATTTGCATCTATAATGATAAGGGAGGTGTAGGAAAAACAACAACTACAATCAACTTGGCTGCAATACTTCGCCAACAGCATAAAAAAGTGTTGGTTGTTGACTTCGACCCCCAACAAGGAGATTTAACAGATTCATTGGGATTGCATGAGGGAAAAGTTAAATTATCCGATTGCCTGCCTGAGAGTCTTTTAAATGTTCGAGACACTATTCAACCATTTAATCTGAAGAATAAAGCAGGTCAATTAGTTAAGAGCTTTGATGTCATTCCATCTGACTCAGGGTTGTCAAAGTTCATGAGTTATGAGTATGAAGCAAAAATTGAAAAAGGTTCAGACAGGCTGCGAGATTTGCTCGATATTTTTAGGCGCGAATATGATTACATTTTAATTGATGCACCTACGAACTGGACTTTTTTTAGTAAAAGCTCTGTGAGAGCCGCCGATGTCATCTTCATGCCTGCTGAACCCAATAACTTTTCGTCTTTAAAAAATGTTGTCAAAGTTATTAAAGACTTCTTGCCTGAAGTTAAGAAGCTGAGGCAAGACGGCGGTCCTATTCCCCTACCCATCTTTTTCAATAAATACAAACAAAATGATGCTTTAAAGAAAAGAATGAGGGAAGAAATCAAAGCAATTCTTACAGTAAAACAAGGAGATAAGGAGGTATTCGATCCTAATTTGTTACCATATTTCTGGCCTAAATATACAAAAGGGGAGCCTAACACCAGCATATTTTTTGTACCGGAATATGAAGTTGTATCAAGTGCAGCTTTTTCTCGAAAACCAGCAGCTTTTCAACACAAAACAGCGAATAAATATTACTTAAATTTAGCTCGAGAGTATTTCTTGTATGAATAATTCAGAAAACATCGGTAAGTTAATGCACTTGGAGTTAACTAAGATTAGCTCGGCAGAATCCTGCTCTGAGTCAGAGTTTATTATGGCAGGCTCGGCAGAAGCCATCTTGCAATCGGGTAATCGCAATTGGATTCCGATTATCGTCAAAGAAACAGGCGATTATCAGTATGAAGTTGTGAGCAATAACTTTGTCTATGCTGTTGCTAAACAAGCTAAATTAGAGCGAGCATGGTGCATTGTAATTGACCCAAAACCATCAAATATCGAACAAGCAAAGATTCTAACGCGAGAAGCAATTCCCACGGTCAATTTGAGTACCGCAGCAAAAGATACTATTGTAGCTGTACTTAAATACTTAGTTCAAGAACATAATTGGAAGAACGTAAAACCAGTTGAAGCCGCCAATAAAATTCTAGAATCTAACCGGGAGCAATGGTCAGATTTTATCCCTTTGACTAAGCTACAATGTGGCTTGACTAAGGCGAGATTAGGTTGTATTGCTAAAGTATTTACCATCTCGCCACCGCCACCACCGCCACCACCGCCTGAAGCAGTTAGTGTGAAACGTGCATCTAGAGATGAAATTTTCGATCGCCTCAATTACTTATCAACTAATAAAATAGGAGGCTTTGACAATATCGATGCCGAAAAAACAGCCGATGTTATCTTCAACGCGAATAAAGGCAAGTGGAAAAGCCTAACTCCAATTTCCAAACTTGAATGCGGCCTCGATACAGCCAAAATGAAAGTTTTTAAAACCCTATTTAAGCTGTAAAACTAGGTTCGATCGTTTTGCTAATTCAATTTACTGGTTCAATGGCTATATTGGATGACTTGTAATCTCCAATACATCAGATCGCTGGCTAAATAGGCGTTATTTTTCCTAACCCACTTCCGTTATTTTTGGGCTCATAATGGCTGAACACCTTGTAACTTCGTAAAAAAAACTGCAATCAGGGGCAAAATGCCCAAATTAACTACCGCTATTTTCCGAAAGCGCTTCCCTTATTTTGAAGTAAGCAGAGATCCATTCCTCGATCGTGACTGAATAGTATAGCCGATCGCCCTTCCAGAACCAAGTTTCGCCTTATAATTCTCTCTAACGCAAACATATGCGAAAATGTCAAGCGGGTTCTCATACCGCAAGTCCGTAAAGGACAGTTAAACGCTCTCTCACACAATTCTGATGCGCAAATCCAAAACATTCTTGTTGTCAAGCCTGTTCGCGATCGGCTTAACAATTAGTTTTCTGCTGACTCCAGGCTGGCTGTCAAATTGGTTCCCCTCGCGCGCCATCGCAACTCTCCCGCCACAATCCCAAACCCCCGAATTTCGCGCTTTCTGGGTGGACGCATTTAACCCCGGTTTCAAAACACCTCAAGAAGTTACTAAACTGATCGCAGATGCGAAACTGGCCAACGCCAACGCGATCGTCGCCCAAGTCCGCCGCCGGGGTGATGCTTTTTATACCAGCGCGATCGAACCACGGACGATCGATCCTAACGTTCCTCCGGGTTTCGACCCCCTCCAAGATTTAATCGATAAAGCCCATGCTGAAGGTATAGAAGTACACGCCTGGATGGTAACTTTACCAGTAGTTTCCGGCAAAAAACTTCCCGCCGGTCACGTTTGGCAAACGCACGGGCCCAATGTCCCCGGTAAAGACAATTGGGCGATGCTGACTTACAGCGGCGAAGCCCAAGGCTATCTCGATCCGGGGCATCCAGATGCTTTAGATTATACAGTTTCCGTCTATTTGGATTTGTTGAAGCGCTACGATGTCGATGGCGTGCAGTTGGATTACGTGCGCTACGGCGGGCCGAATTGGGGCTACAATCCGACTTCGATCGCCCGTTTCAACCAGCAAACCGGGCGTACCGGCAAACCCGCACCCACCGATCCGCAATGGATGCAATGGCGGCGGGAACAGGTAACAAATTTAGTGCGGAAGCTGTACGTAGAAGCCTTAGCAATTAAGCCGCGAGTGAAAGTAACGGCGGCGACGATCGCCTGGGGAGACGGCCCGACAAATGATGCGGGTTGGTATAAAACGCAACCTTACCGAGAAGTTTTGCAGGATTGGCGGGCTTGGCTGGAAGAAGGAATTATCGACATGGCGATGCCGATGACATACCAGCGCGAGTACAAGCGATCGCAAAAACAAGCTTACGATCGCTGGATCGAGTACGCTAAAGACCATCAATACAACCGCCAAATCGCGATCGGTCCCGGCAATTACCTCAACTACATCGAAGATACGCTAGAGCAAATCCGCCGCGCTGAAGCGCCCTCTGCGCGCGGAAATCGGGTCGCGGGAACGGTGTTGTATTCCTACGCTAGCAGCAACCTGTACGCCAACGTCGAACTGCGATCGGGCGCTAGCAGCCGCGATTTGCCCCGCCAGCCTTGGAAGTACGTGCCGCAAAGCAACGATGTCTTTTACAATGCGCTGTCGCATCCTGCCGAATATATTGATGGGGCTACAGGCAAAACCGTTGCTACTCAACCCGTGTGGGCGATGCCGGTAGCAATTCCCGATATGCCTTGGAAGTCGCGGCCGAGGACAGGTGCGATCGCGGGTAATTTGCAACAGTGCGATTCCCTACGGGATAGCTTCGCTTCACGTAGTTGTGATGCCGCTAGCTTGACATTACAGCCGATCCGTGGTATTGGCGAAGTGCGAAAATTGCAGGCGGATGGTCAAGGATGGTTTGGGGCGATCGAACTTACTCCGGGAACTTATCAGTTGAAAGTTGAGGGGAGTCAGATTCAACAAACTGTTAATGTTGCCGCCGGTGAAGTTACAAAAGTAAATTTCGCTAGTTTGTAGCAAGTTAGTAAGCTAGTTTGTAGGGTGCGCACTGCGCACCTTACTAATTCATGAATTATGTATTATACCAAATCCGGGTTACTTACCCCATGATGAATCCTCAATTGTGGTTGACGTTACTGAAAAAACACCGAGCGATCGCAGTCATCCGTTCCTCAGAAAAAGAACTCGCTCGGCAGATGGCAAAAGCGGTAGCAGAAGGAGGACTTCAGTTTATTGAAATTACTTGGAATACTGAGAAAGCTGCTGAATTAATTGCCGAACTCCGCTGCGAATTACCTACTTTTAGCATTGGTACCGGCACTTTATTAAACTTAGACCAATTGCAGGCAGCGATCGACTGCGGCGCTCAATTTTTGTTTGCTCCCCACACGGATGTAACAATGATTAAAACAGCAATGGATGCTGGAGTGCCGATCGTCCCCGGTGCTTTCACTCCTACAGAAATTCTGACAGCATGGCAAGCTGGTGCTACCTGCGTGAAAGTGTTTCCGATAGCCGGTTTGGGAGGTGCGGCTTACCTGAAAAGCTTGCAAGGGCCTTTGGGGGACATCCCTTTAATTCCCACTGGCGGGGTGACGCTGGAAAATGCGAAAATATTTATTGATGCGGGTGCGATCGCGGTTGGTTTGGCCGGAGACTTATTTCCCAAACACTTAGTCGAAAAACGAGATTGGGAAGCAATTTCCCAAATTGCCCGCACTCTTTCCCAAAAGTTAACAACTTAGAAGGAAGAGTTGAGAGTTGACAATGGACAATTGATAGTCGATCTTTGTCCATTGTCCATTAGTAATTACCAATTAAAAGTTAACAACTTATTAAGCCTGAGTTACAATCTACAATTTCTCATCTAAAATAGTACCATAGACCTCACAAACCTCAAATCGTCTACAACCTACAATTTAAAATATAAAATCGTTCTGGGTGAGGAGTGAAAAACATGATGAACTCAACTTATTTGCACCGCGCGAGAACTTTCTGTGTCGGCTTCGCCATCGCTTTTGCTGCATTCTTGGGAAGTTCAAATTCGATCGCATTTGCCGGCCCGCAGCACAACAAAATTGCTAACAGAATCATGCAATTGCAGCAATCCAGCCAGCGGTGGATTGAAATCGATTTATCGAGACAAAGATTGATAGCTTGGGAAGGCAATACACCCGTTTATGCAGTGACTATTTCTAGCGGTAAAGCATCGACTCCTACCCGCACGGGAACTTTTGCCATTCAAACCAAACATCGCGTGACGAGAATGACTGGAGATGACTACGACGTGCCCGACGTTCCCTATACAATGTATTATGACGGAGGCATGGCAATTCACGGCGCTTACTGGCATAATTTATTCGGCAATCCAGTAACTCACGGCTGTACAAATGTCGCTGTAGATCACGCTAAATGGCTGTTCAATTGGGCCTCGGTAGGAACGCCGGTAGTAGTGCACAAATCCCAGATTTAAAGGTTCGTAGTTGCGCTTTAGCGCCGGCCGGCGAAGACAGCGCAACTACAAACTAATCTTCAACTCTCAACTCTCAACTATTTAACTTAACTGCACCACTGGTTTATCCTCCAATAAAGTTTCAGTTGTCAACAAATCTTCCACAGTAATTCGCAAAAAACGCCGATCGTCCACGCGGAAGAAAATTTTAATTCGATCGCTCCCCGGATACCCTGGCGGTGTCAATTTCGCGATACTGCGCGCCCCATCTTTATCATTTAAAGGCTGCACCGATGTGCTTCCTGCAAGTTGCTTGGTAATCAATCTGTCGCCGTCAAAATAAATCTCAGTTCCGCCAGTTTCCGCACCCAATTCGCCGATAATTAATTCAATACTCGGCTGATTTTCCACAGAAGCACCCAAGACTAATTCTACCGGTTCGCTCATCGGATAAGACTGACCGGATTTAATTAAACTGTGCCAACTGTGGCAATTTTCGCGGCGATTCCAGTAGCGAATTCCGTAACTGTGATAGAGAAAATCTTTGACTTCTACACCTTGACTGAGTTGCAAAGCGCCTCGGGCGATGGCTTCAAAAGGTCGATCGCACTTAATCTTTGCCGTGTCGAAATACTGCTGCACCCACCGCTGTACTGCGGGAATTTGGACTGTACCGCCGACTAGCAAAACTGCATCAATATCGTCGATTTCTAAGCCTTGACGGCGTGCTTGCTGCAATACTTGATTCATGCACTCATCGAGGTTGTCAAAAAATTGATGTTCGGCAAGAATTGATTCAAAGCGATCGCGATCTAATTCTAATTCATAACTTTCAAAATTTTCATCATCGAAATAAACTTCTGTCGCTTTTGATTGCAAAGACAACTGAATTTTTAACCTTTCTGACAGTCGCGTTGTTATCGGAGATTTTGCTAAACCTTTGGTTTTGACAAAATAATCTGTCAGCCAATTATCGATATCCGAACCGCCTAAATTTTGTCCGGCTTTTGCCAAAACGCGAGCAACTTTGGCTTGTTGTCCCGAATTTTCAGCCAGCATTTTTTCACCCCATTTGAGAATAAAACCGAGGGGTTTCTGAGCTGAAGCAGCATCCAAACGCACCAAAGAAATGTCGAGAGTGCCGCCGCCGAAATCAATTACTAACAAAATTTCGCGATCGGCCAAACCGTAACCCAAAGCAGCCGCCGTAGGTTCGTCTAACATCCGCACCTGTTCTACTTGCAATGATTGAGATACTTTACCCAACCAATTTCTGTAAGCTTCAAAACTATCTACTGGCACGGTAAAAACTAAAGAATCAACAGGTAAAGGCAGTTCTCGAATTGAGTTGACAACTTGACTTAAAAACCACTCTCCCACTCGTTCAAAAGTCACGATTTGTCCGTCTAATTCCGGCAAAAAACCTTGAACGGAAGTGCCGATTCCCCGCTTGAAATTGCGAAAAAATCGAGAATCTGCACTTAAATCCAGACCTTTATCGCGAACTTGCTGGCCGAGTACGATTTGATTTTGTGCGGCATTCTCAACGTAAAGTAAACTGGGAATTAGGGGAGGATTTTGAGCCGAAATCGTCGAGAGTCCCGGCAGTTTTAAAGTTTCGGGCTGCTGGAGGGCTTGATTCCAGCGAGCGACGACGGTGTTGCTAGTTCCAAAGTCAATTGCGATCGCCATTTAGCTTGTTTTACGCAGCAAGTCTGGACTAAATTATACTATGGTATGGGCCGCCATAAAAGCAAACATGACATTATGAATCAATCCACTTCCTCTAAAAGAAAGAAAAAAGAGCCCGCGCAGGGGATTACTGGCATTGCAGTCCGTGGCTACAAGTCTTTGTATGAAGAATCTCATATTGCAGTGCGTCCGCTAACCATTCTAGCTGGTGCCAACAGTTCAGGTAAGTCAAGCATCATGCAGCCCTTATTGCTGATGAAACAAACACTAGAAGCAACCTATGACCCTGGCGCTTTGCTGCTGAACGGTCCCCATGTCCGTTTTACTCTAGCAGGACAGCTATTTTTTCAGTCTTCTGGTAAAAACCGTACAGATCGCTTCACAATTAAGGTTGAAATTGAAGGTCTTCAATCTCTAGCAGTTACTTTTAAGAAACTGCCTAGAAAATCCATTGAACTTATTGAAATGATCTTTCAAACCGAAAGTGACCGGATTTATTTTTCGTCGGCAATGACTCACAAAGATATTATACCTGTAATTCCTCAACCGCTTTCTAATTTGTACAGCAGTATATTAGAAAATGCTAAAAATAAACAAACCAATCTGGAGGAAAAATTAAAAGAGGAACTCAAATGGAGTGTGAATCGCACTCGCTGCTTTTTTGAATTTACTTTAGGTATTCTTGGCAAGACAAAGTTAACTGATTCCTTGGTTAGTTTTGTTAGTGCTACTCCGTCGGAGTTATTCGATCCATATATCCGACAAATAATTCACGTTCCAGGTTTAAGAGGAAATCCAGAAAGAACTTACAACACTACGGCTGTCGGCAGCGAGTTTCCAGGGACCTTTGAGAGTTACGTTGCCAGTGTAATAAATGAATGGCAGAAAACCAAAGATAGACGTATTAAACTTTTGAGTCAATCTCTAGAAACCCTCGGACTTACTTGTAAAATTCAAGCCAAAGAAGTTGACGATACACAAGTTGAGTTGCTTGTATGCCGTTTGTGTCGCAATCCTAAAGGTGGAACAATGGACATGGTAAGTATTGCTGATGTTGGCTTTGGGGTATCGCAAACTTTGCCTGTTTTAGTTGCCTTGCTCGTCGCACAACCCGGACAATTAGTGTATCTAGAACAACCGGAAATTCACTTGCATCCTCGCGCTCAAGCTTCTTTAGCAGAAATATTAGTTGATGCTGCAAATCGAGGTGTGCGAGTAGTTTTAGAAACTCACAGTGAATTGCTGCTTTTAGCAGTTCAATCGTTAGTTGCCGAGGGTAAAATATTACCGGATCTAGTAAAACTTCACTGGTTTAAACGGCGTGATGATGGTGTTACAGAAGTCAGCAGCGCCGATTTAGACGAAACGGGAGCTTTTGGAGAGTGGCCGGAAGATTTTGGCGAAGTTTCTTTGCATCTAGAAAACCGCTACTTGAAAGCAGCAGAAGCTGTTTTGTGGAAGCGTTAACATGGCAGATAAAGTTTCTAAACGCTTGGTAATTGATGCTTCTGTAGCGCGTGCTGCTGGTGGAGAAGATGCAACCTATCCAATATCGGTTTACTGTCGCGATTTTCTCGAAGCTGTTTTGGATATTTCTCATCGAGTTGTGATGACTCCAGATATTAGAGATGAGTGGAATAAACATCAATCAAAATCTGCTCGAATCTGGCTGCGCCGGATGGTAGCAAAAAAGAAACTATTTCCTTGCGATATAGTGGTAGATGATGATTTGTGGCGTCAAGTTGAAGCGCTCGCCGAGAGCGATAAAGAGCGGGAAGTAATGGTTAAAGACTTGCGGTTATTGGAAGCTGCGATCGCGACCGATCGCACAGTAATTTCACTCGATAATAAAGTGAGAAAATGTTTTGCTAATGTAGCATTACAGGTTGATGACCTTAAAGATATTATATGGGTAAACCCAGCGCAAATAGAAGAAAATATTATTGAATGGCTGCAAAACGGTGCTGAACCAGAAATAGAGCGCTCGCTCGGATTTCAAACAGAGTAGATTTAGAGCTGCGCCAATTTTACAAGTGGCATAAAACTAGCATTGCTAAAGCTAATTAGATTTTACCTTAGAAGTTAACCCAACTGTAAAATGGAGTGCGAATAATGCTCAACAGTCGCTCCCGCAAAACAGCTTGCTTGGCTCTGATACTGCTCGTTCCTGCTGCTACCATTAGTATATTAACAGGCTTGTATGCCGCTACCGAAATTTGGGGGCAAAAGCTGTCTTTTTTGTGTCAAGTTTGGCTGCTAATTTTTCCGATCGCCTGGAGTCTTTGTGTCGATCGATTTAAATTCCGTTTCTCCCCGCCAAAGTACCGAGAATTGGTGGCTGGATTTATTTGGGGAATCTTGATGTTTGCCGTAATTATCGGTGTCTATAAGCTTTTTGGTCAAGGCGCGATCGACCCTGTAACTGCCCGAGAAAAAGCGCGACAATTAGGCATTAACAGTCCTACTATTTATTTCATTGTTGAAGCATATTTCGTGCTAATTAACTCACTGATTGAAGAATTTACCTGGCGGTGGTTTGTCTGCAATAAATGCCAGATTCTCATGCCGGGAACGGGCGCAATATTTTTGAGTTCGCTATTTTTTACCCTGCACCACATTTTTGTACTTGCAGCTTACACTCAGGGTTGGATTGTAATTTTAGGCTCATTAGCTGTCTTTACTGCTGGGGTAATTTGGTCGCAATGTTACTTGACTTATCGCTCGCTTTGGTCTAGTTATATCAGCCACGCGATCGCAGATTTGGCGCTAGCAATAATTGCTTGGCAAATCCTCTTTAGCTAACTATTTTTTTAGTAGTCAGGTGCGCAGTGCGCACCCTACAAATATTGTTGTTGCGTAAGTTTTGAAATCCCGATTTACCTAATTTTTGCTGTTAGGAATAGTGCGGTGCGCAATGCACACCCTACAAATATTGTTTGTGCCTAAATCTCGATTTCCCTAATTTTTGCTGTTAATTCAGGTAAAATTAGAATGAAAGTTTTTTTGACAATCTCATAATTAGAGATGCAACCGATGAATCTGCCTTCTTTCTTGTGGTTGTGGAAAATAGCCGCTTGGTCAATGGGTTTTTCCCTGTTAGCTTATCTGTTACTGACCGTTACTGGAACCTGGATGTTTGCCGCCCGCAGTACGAAACAACAGCGTCCAAAATGGCTGCGCCCGTTTCATTTAATTACTGGTACGGTAATGGCAACTTTGGTAATTTTACTGCTCTTAATTGGCGTAGTCGGTACTTTGGGATATTACGGTAATTTGGGTCATTCTGCTCATTTACCTGCGGGATTATCTGTTGTTACTTTGGTGTTGGTTTCTGTTGCTAGCGGTTTGCAAATCAGTCCGAAAAAACCTTGGGCTCGCCCCCTCCATATCGGTACTAATATAATTTTATTTACGGGATTTGTTGCTGTTTTGCTGACAGGATGGACGATCGTCCAAAAGTATTTGCCAAAAGTTTAAAATGTTATAGCGATAAAATTAGTTCGTAGTTGCGCTTTAGCGCCGGCCGGTGCTAAAGCACAACTACGAACTTAAGAATAGGTATTAGCTATGAAATCTAAGATATGTTGTGCGACAATGTGGGGTTTTTCTAAGTGAGGAACGTGACCGCAATCCGGTATCCAAATTAATTGAGAATTAGGAATTATCCTGGCAAGTTTCTCAGCATCAGCAGTTCCCAAAATTCGATCTTGTTTGCCCCACAAAATCAGTGTTTGCTGCTGAATTTGCGCGAGTTTTTCTCCAAATCCTCCGTAACCTCCGCTTTGAGTAAATGAAATTAAAGCTTGATTCCAGTTTGGCATTTCCAAGTGCAGGGCCGCACAAGTTCGGGCGTCTAAAGAAGCAAAAGTTGCGTCATAATAAGCATTGACGCTAATTTTTTGACGGACTTTAGGGTTGCGCAAAAAAGAAGTTGCTAAGTATCCTAAAGGCGGAATTAAAAATTTACCTTTATTAGAAGTGACGGCAAAACC
>JBOFTL010000640.1:0-2417 GCA_051652045.1 Microcoleus sp.
CGTGTTTGGGGGGTTTCCCTGTCAAGATTTGTCAACTGGGAACCAGAATGGACTAGGGCTTAAAGGCTCTCGTTCTGGCCTTTGGTACGAGATGCTCAGATTAATTACGGAGTTAAAGCCAAAATATGTCGTTATCGAAAATGTCCCCCCCACCGGAAACGGCGATCGCTATTGGGTCAATGCAGCTAAACCCGCCCTCGAATCCATCGGATACACCGTTGAGCGACTCAACCTATCAGCAGCACTGTTTGGGGCTTGTCATCTCAGAGCCCGAACTTTTCTTGTGGCCTACTCCGACAAAGAGCGACGGGCTACATTGCCTAAGAGCTTCGTTGACTGCTCTCAAAAAAGAATTTTATCGAGAGTCCTCACAGGTAAGAATACCAACGATAACCGCCCATTACTTTGGCGTTTACCCAGCGGCGAGGCTCTACGAGGAGATGATGGGCCTTCCGCCTGGATGGACCGATATTTCCAACACGACAAACCCACCCTTGAGGACCGAAGACGAATAGCCGCTTGCGGGGATGCGATTTATCTCCCCTGCGCTGAATACGCAATTCGATATTGCTTAGGGCTTTTTGAAAATGATTAGTTTAGAGGTGGGCGATCCTGTTGAATTCAAATGCAATTGGAAAGGAATGCGCTGGATAAAAGGGGAGGTAACCGAAGTTTTGGAACGGGTAATTCATATTAGATATCAAGTCCCAGAGGGCCTAGGAATCGAGGTTGAAGGGATTAAGCAAGGCAGGTCAAAAAAAGCTGACAAAATCCGGATTGGTGAGGTAGGGGGGACTTATTCTTTTACAACTGTCTGGCCAATTTGCGGATTTGAACAAGGGGATCTAAGGAGGATAAAACATGGCCAAAAAGTCGAGTCAAGTATATCAAGTAGTCGGGCGAAATAGCCTAAATGCGGCATCAGAATTACAACTCGTTTACGAGAGAGGGACTTGGCTTCTTAGGTCACAGGCCGGCGGGCTTGTGTCCAGTGTGAGCGCAATAAGAAGATACAGATCTGCTCTCAGAAGCGACGCGGTTAAAAAGCAAACGATTAAAGACATCAAGGTTCAAGATTTAGAGGGAAACCCAGTGTTATTCTGTCAGAGATGCTTTGAAAGCGGCTTTAATCGCGTTGTTCTTGACGGAAAGAACTGCAAATCTTGTTTGAAAGGCGAGGGTAAGTAATGGACAAATTATCAGTTGAAAAAGAGTTTGAAGTCAAAAAACTTGAGACTCAAATTAAGGGATTGACTAGCGAACAATTGCAGTATTTCTTTATAGAAATGTACCGTCAATTTTTGGCCCGAGAGCAGATGTACCAAGACTTAATGAAAGAGAAACTTTGGAAATGACATAATAATACCGTCGAGTAAATGGTTAACCATGGTTGTCTATAGTCCGCAAGAAAAACCCAAAGCCCACGGATTCAAGCAAGGCGATACCCATATTGTTGTCAACGCACAAACCGAGACAGCCAAGGCGTACTCGTTTGACGGAAAAGTGATTTGGGAGCTCCCCTGTTTAGCCGTAGGACAAGATCCCAATTGGCGCAATAACTCAGGCGACACGCCGCCTGGGTTGTATAAGCTAGGCACTCTGTACGATGATCGCGCGACGGCAGGCGATAACCCCGCTTATGACCGAGCTCTCATGTCATATGGATGGCAAACCTACGATATGGTGGACTTAGAGGGAAATGAGGATGACTATGGCCGAGCTGGAATCTGTCTTCATGGGGGCGGTTCAGCCTGCGGATGGCCGGGCGCGTGGTTACCTCGCCAAGGGCTTTACCCTACCCTCGGATGCCTTCGGATGCACAATGAGGACCTTGTAGATAAGGTTTGGCCGCTCTACCTTGAGGGGACCGTGTTCGTAAGTGTGTTCCAAGACGACGTTTAATTGTTGCGAATTGCCACGGCTTAGGGCACACTCTTTCTAGGTGTATCTGGTCTTGGCGATGACTGCATACGATGAGGCTTATTTCCAACAATTCAAAAAAATCCCAGTAGACTCGGCTTTTGGTTACACAAAGGCCGAGTCTCGACCGATCAGGAAGCGTGAGCCGTACCGCCGTGACCCTAAATTTCAAAGTCATGAGGCCGAGGTTTTACGCCGTCGCTACCAACAATACGGGTGCGGGTTTAGGGCGATCGCCGCGATGCACGGGTGTAGTCTACGATGTGCTAATCAAGTGAATCTCAGGAGAGGAGCCTATAAATAGTGCTAGTAGAGCCTAGGGTTATCAACGATTTGCCAGAGACGCAGTCCAGAGTAAAGCTGGACAGCGCCACCATTGCTGACTATGCCGCGAAAATGGCTGAGGGAGTGGAGTTCCCCGCTATTGAGTTGTATTTTGACGGGAAAGACTATTACTTAGTGGACGGGTTTCACCGTTTCGCAGCCCACATGACCGC
>JBOFTL010000641.1:0-1696 GCA_051652045.1 Microcoleus sp.
CCGTTTAATTGCATTTGAATTTCAGGAGATTGAGCGGTTTTCAAAATATCAATCAGATATTTCACGTTAAAAGCAATATCTATGCTATCTCCTGAAACTTTTGCCGGCATCGATTCTTTACCGCTGCCCACATCTTTAGCATCTACCGATAAAGTGATTTCCTGATTTACGGCATCGATGCTGCATTTGAGAATATTATTTTTTTGATCCGCAAACACGGCAATTCTTTCAACAGCAGCTAAAAGAGCTCGCCTTTCTAACGTAATTTGCCGCTCAAAAGCAGGTGGAATTAACTGTCGGTATGCTGGATATTGACCGTCCAAAGTGCGGGTTGTCAAGCGCTGATCCGCCCATTCAAATACTACTTGCCCGTGCTCGAAATGCAGGGTGACAGGTTCAGTCCACTGCCGCAGTACCAGCATTCTTTCTACTTCCCGCAACGCCCTAGCTGGAACTGTTACTTCAAATTCTTCTTCTGTTGTTTCACCTGTATCTGCTTCATTGAGAGTTTGAACTACAGCCAATCGGTGCCCGTCTGTAGCTGCAAATTCCAAACTGTCTTGCAGTACCTTTAAATGCACTCCCGCCAATACCTGTTTTGCTTCATCCGGGCTAGTAGCAAATAAGGTGCCTTTGAGCCCTTCAATCAAAGCTTCCGGAGGCAAATTCAGGATTTTTCCTGCTTCAATGGCTGGCAATTCGGGGAATTCTTCCGGCCCCATACCTCTCACTTGGTAGCTTCCCGAAGCGCAAGTGAGATAGGCTACAGTGTCTCCCGCTTCGTCTTCCAAAGTAATTTCTCCTTCGGGAAGCCTCGAAACTATATCGTTGAGCAATTTTGCTGGTATGGTAAAGCTGCCACCACCGGACACATCTGCTGTAAAGCTGGTGCGGATTCCCAAACTGAGATCGAATGCTGTCAGACTAACTCGCTGTGCTTCATCATCGGCTACCAGGAGAACGTTGGCTAGTACCGGATGCGTCGGGCGAGAGGGAACAGCTCGACTTACCAACGAGAGGTTGGCGTTGAGGTCACTTTGAGTGCAGACCAATTTCATGGCAGAAAAGTTAATTAACCGGAGTTGAGACAGAAACAAATCCTATCATAGTTGCTGGTTTGAGAAACAGATATAAAATTGAGTCAATTTTTGTTACTTCGATCGCCCCTACAGCAGTAAGAGAAGGAAAAAGGAAGAAGGTGTTAGGTGGTAAGTGGTAGGTGTGAGGTGGGAGGAATTCTATCTCAAGCCCCCACACCAGCAACCTCACACCTCAAACGTAAAATCAGTAAGCGATCTCGCGATTTGGATGTTACGTTTAATTAGATGGACTTAACTTAATTTAAATTTCTAGAATTTGTGAGGCTCGATCGAACTATAGCAATCTTTGCAGGAGTCGTAAATTTTTGACCCCACCCCCACCCTCCCCTTACTAAGGGGAGGGAGTAAGAAGTTCATAAATGATTTAGGATTGCTATATCAATTGACAATTGATAATTTATAAGTGACAAGCATCGACTATCAACTCTCAACTATCAACTTTCAACTATTTAACCTGAGTTGTTTCCGAAATGCACAGAGATGCTGGTGAAGTTTCTAGCATAACCTTCAGCTACTGGATCGATACCCAATTCAGTTTAAAGTTATGCACGAACTAAAAGTTACGCGCGAATTCCCCGACTTGCAACAAAGAAAGC
>JBOFTL010000642.1:0-2266 GCA_051652045.1 Microcoleus sp.
GGCCTAAGAATGGTAATCCAAGCATACGATCGCAGCAAGGAAGAAGTCCACAGCGGTAAAACAAAACCCAATAAAGTTAAATTTCGCCACTTTTTCGAGACGTTGAGCGCAATCCAATAAGCTACGGGAAATCCTAGCAATAAACACAGAATAGTAGTGCCGATCGCAAAAAAGAGCGATCGACCGATTACCTGCAAATTCAGCGGCTCAAATACGCGAAGGTAATTAGTAAGCGGCCAAGCTGGAATTACTAAATCTCCAGGTTTAATATTGGGCACCAAACTCAGTTGAAAAATCACCAGAGTTGGAATTACTAATAATAAAATCAGCCACAAACCTGAAGGGCCGAGGAGGGCTAGCGGGCCGAGCCATTTTGCGAAAGGGGAAATAGTTTCTGTTTTTGAGGGAGAATGGGGTGGGGAAGGGGGAGTTTTGGTAGAGACAGCCATATAGCGATTTTGGATTTTGGATTTTCGATTTTCGATTGAATAATTTTGCTATTTTTGATTTTCGATCGGGAATTGTGCAATTTGAGACTTGCGATTTTTGATTGAGAATTGGAATTCAAATCTAAGGTTTTAGATAATTTGGAATTAGATTACAATCTAAAATCTAACATTCTAGATAATTAGTAAATTAGATTCCCATCTAAAATCTAAAATTCTAACCGCTAGTGAGTTTTGTCCAATAGCGCTCGTACACTTCGGCAAATTTGCCTACGGGTGCGACTCCTTCGCAATTTTTTAAAGTTGCTTCGGAAGGAAACAAAATTTCGTTTTCGCGAACTTCTGGTGGTAGCAAATTAAAAGCCTCTTCTGAAGGAGTTGCAAAACTGAGGCGTTCCACTAAGGAAGCGGCAACGTCAGCTTGCAGCATGAAGTTAATCCATTTATAAGCTGCATCGGGATTGGGTGCTCCTTTAGGAATTACTAAAGTGTCAGTCCACAGAGAAGAACCGCTTTTCGGCACGACATAGCGCAATTTGTCATTATCTTCAATTACCTCGTTAGCATCAGAAGAATAACACATTGCTACTTTCAAGTCCCCCGTCAGCATTTGCGGCCTCCAAGCATCTGTAGTAAAAGAGGCGAGCGCAGGCTTGAGTTCGGCTAATTTTTGATAGGCTTTTCTCACTTGCTCTTCGTTGGTAGAATTAAGAGAATAGCCTAGCATTCGCAGCGCCGCGCCTATTACTTCTCGAAGGTCATTTGCTAGGGTCATGCGCCTGTTCAATTCTTTTTTGTGTTCCCACAAATAATTCCAATCTTCAGGCGCTTCTTTAAGCTGTTCGCTGTTGTAAATCAGACCGGTTGTCCCCCAACTTAAAGGCACGCTGTAACGGTTTCCGGGGTCGTAAACGGGGTTTTGAAACTGCTTTTTGAGTCGATCGAGTCCGCCGATAATTGAGTGGTCTAATTCGCTCAACAGCCCCAGTTCCGTCATTTGCACCACCATATAATCTGATGGGTAAATGATGCTGTAGGCGCGGCCGCCGCCAGCTTGAACTCTAGCCAGCATCTCCTCATTTGAGCTAAATACATCTGCAATTACGCGAACTCCCGTTTTTTCGGCAAAGCGATCGAGCAAAGATTTATCCGTATAGCCTTCCCAAGTGTAGATGAAAAGTTGGTCGGCAGCACCTTTTACGGGAGGGGCAGATTGTACGTCTGCCAACCGCCAGCCGCAGCTTGAAAGAACCAAGCCCGACGCCGCAACTGCTGAATTTTTCAGAAACTGACGGCGTGTAGAATTGACCCTGGAAGTTCTGGAATTTGGTAAGTTTGTCGGAGGCACGGTTCGATTTTAGATTTTGGATTTTGGATTTTAGATTGAGGAACTATTCGATTTTAGATTTTAGATTTTAGATTTTAGATTTGGGAATTGGGTGATTTGAGATTGGGGTTTTAAGAGCAAGTGCAGGTAAATGCACATTAACACTGATGTTATTAGGTGTTGGTGAGTTTTGTCCAGTAGCGATCGTACAGCTCGGCAAATTTGCCTAAAGGTGCCACGCTTTCGCAGTTTTTTAAAGTAGCCTCATCAGGGAACAGAATTTTGTTGTCGCGGGTTTCTGGAGACAGAAAATAAACAGCATCTGCTAAAGTTGTTGCAAATTTGAGCCGTTCGACTGAGAAAGCCGCAACATCGGCTTGCAGTACGAAGTTAATCCATTTATAAGCTGCCTCTGGATTGGGTGCTGTTTTAGGAATTACTAAGGTATCAGCCCACAGAATTGAGCCGCTTTTCGGCACGACATACCGGAACT
>JBOFTL010000643.1:0-4680 GCA_051652045.1 Microcoleus sp.
GGAAACGGTTTCAACCTTGTCCGCGACTTTTGTGATAGTCCATTCAAACCCATTAGCTGTGAGTTTATTCGGGTCGTTGTTACTTGGAGCCGCAAGTTTGTCTTTGAGCGTTTTGAGTTTGGCTTCGTCAGTCACTGAAACAATCGCATCAATTAGCTTTGCGCCTAGAGCCTTGAGTTTATCTGTGTCGGATATTTCAATGATTCGATCGGCTATCTTCTCCCCGGTAAATGATTGAAATAACTCCTCTTGAAATTCGGGCTTTTCAAGCTCAGCAGCTACAGCCGTCCATATTGCATCTAGAAAAGTTTCATCCTTCAGTAGCGCACTTTTGACATTATTAACAAGATTGCTTCCTTGACCCTCTGGGCGCTCTGAGTATTGAGCTGGTGGCAGCGCTTCAGGAACCCGATTGTTAATTTCCCCCTCAAAACTCCCTTTGATTTCCGCAGCTAATTCAGGTTTGACCTCTTCTTTGGTCTCCTGTTTGAATTGCTGCAGCAATTCAGCTTTTATCTTTGTTGTGATGATTTCGGGCAACTCTTTCAGCAATTCAGCCTTACATTTTTCGCAAGCCACTTTTTCTTCCTCCTCGTTTAGTCCGTCTTTACAGATACAAATTCCCTTAGCCGTGCCATCTGATTTAGTCCGGACCATGAGCACACAATTGTTTTCGCAGGATTCACATTTAAATTCCGCGTTATCGGGCTTGCTGTCTCGGGGGATTGTTTTAACTGCGACTTCTTGCCCGCCGCGTTTCTCTTTGACGGTGATACCCGTTTTGGGAGGCTTTGGCGGCTTTCCGTGTTGATTTCCGCCGCCCTCAGATTCGGGGATTTCGCGGCCGTCGGCAACTGTTCGCACCGCGATCGAAGAGATTCCTAGTGGGGGCTGCCCCAATCGCTCAATATAGGCAGAAAACAATACAGCCCCATCAGCCCATAAGACCGTCCCTCCAGAGCCAGCCCAAACACCGACAGGCAATTCCATCGCGCCCTCTGACGAGGTTGAACGCTTTGAACCATTGGAGTACGTGACATCGACGTGGACGTATGCGTAGACTTTGTTGGATGGATCGGGAGTTTCATCATCATCATCGTCATCGCCGGGATTAGCCAGCGTTCCCCAGTAGGCGATCGCCCCTTCACCCTCCTCAGTCGTTGGGATATCCGTTTGCCAGTTTGGACCCAAATACAGAAACAAATCTGCGCACGGCTGTTGAAATTCGGCTAATTTTTCCATACAAAAATGGGGGGCATTCCACCCCCTGTTAATTGCCTGCCTCAATCCGATTTAAATGATGTCGTCTGGATCAATATCCGTCACATCGACGACACTGCCATAAATCGTGCAATCGTAATTGAATGACTTGCGCTGCTGTCCATTGCGTTGCGTGATTGAGGGTCGTGCTGCGCCTAGCTCAATAGCATTGGTCTCCGTTGTGTCCCCACGAGTCCAAAGACTCACAAATTTGATAAATGAAGCAAAAATCACTTCAGGGTCAGAGAATTTTTGAACATTACTTAGACCTGCTGGAGCTAGTGAGGAAAAGGTCACGACAAACGCAGGATTGGTCGCGCTGACGTTCTTTTCGTCTAAGAATGTCTCGATCGCTGCGGGGTCTCCAGAAACAAGGCTCGCATCTCCAAAGTAGTCAGCCAGTGTCGGTTTCGCCATGGGAAATTAAATGCTCAATCGTGGATCCCTTTCAGTTTTCCCTGGGAGAATCTAAAACGCACAAAAAGCCCGATCGCACTGGAATTAACGCGATCGGGTGGGGAGAAAAGTAATATTTGGGCTATTTAAATTCTACAGAGAGGGAAGAACTTTGATATCGGCTGATGATTTAGCCGCTGGAATGTCAACCCGTGCGATCGAAACTTCTGCAGGCACATCAAAGACCAGTTTGACTGTGCGCGATTCTCCAGGCTTCAGAGGCTTTTCTTCAAAATCTAATAATTCCTGTTGAGAGGTCACATCTCCATCAACTTCTTTGCTTGCACCTTTATCGTCAACCATCTTGGCTGTGCCTAACAGCAGCACCTCTTTCAGCGATTGACGCGCTTTGCTGACGTTTGTAACTTGGACGTGAGCGATCGCCCATTGTCCCACCGCTTCCGTAGGTTTCTCTTCTAGCCAGCTTTTCATTGTCTGCCCTGGCGTGGTGACTTTCTGAAGGGTGAATAGCCACGGTCCAACGGGTTGGGGTTTCTTGGCTTTGACTAACTCAATTGCCGTTTCTGGTTTAGCAGCTTCTTTGGTCTCTGAGGTTTCTGTATCGGCGCTGCAACTGGAAAGGGCGATCGCAGCAAGCAGAGATAAAACAATGGTTCTCTTATTCATGGGTAGACTGAGTGAGTAATCAATTTAAAGCCGCTCAGTGTGTCTCCTGAGCGGCTTTCTTAATGTGCCCATGAATAATGTTGAACTTCTGCAGCAGAAGGCAGAATTCCCGACGAAGTGACGCGACTTCCAGCCGATCGCCCTCCCTTATTGACAATGAAGCGGCGCGGCTTTGAACCATCACCGAAACGGAATATAGTCCGCGTTTAGTCCAAGGGTCGATTCTCAATAAGGACGCATTCTCTTTGTGTCACGGAATTCAAATTGCCATCGACCGAAGAACGTCCAAGTTTTTCGACGAACACGAGCGGCAAGTCTCCGGCGCTGGGGAGTGGGGAGTGTGACTGAGTAGAGGTAAAACTTTGTGAGCATGGGTAATAAAAAACCGATCGGACCTAATAACGATCGGCAGTCTGAGGATTCAATGCATGGGAGAATATTCACATGGGCACCAGATATAGCGCCATCCGTGAATCTGCGGTTAGTCGTAGAGCAGAGCATCCAGTTTGAGGCGGATGTCGAGCATGAGGCGATCGGGTGCTTTGGCGATGAAGCTGACTTGCCGTTGTTGCCAGTCGAGTGCTTTGAGGTGGTCGCAGAGGATGACGCCTTGTATGGGGCAGTCGGGAGGGATGAGCACTTCAAAGGGATAGCCTTTCCGTTTGCTGGTGATGGGAAGCATGACGGCGAGGTTACTGGCGCGGTTGTATTCGGCAAGGGTGAGGACGATCGCGGGGCGGCGGCCTTGCTGTTCGCGTCCGATGGAGGGGTCAAAGTTGAACCACACTAAGTCCCCTCGGTTTGGGATGTAGCGGTCTACCATACTTCGTTGCCTACGGGGCTACCGGTTTCGATGTAGTCGTGACGGTTCTCGGGGGTGATTTGGGCGATGAGGTCGTGGATGGATAGCTTTTGCGGCGGTTTGGGGGTGAGGATGAGGCGATCGCCTTCTACCTGCCATTCGACTTCGTAGCCGGGTTCGAGGTGGATGAGGGATTCGATGATGATGGGGACGGGGAGGCTGATGCTACCGGTGCGATCGCGGCGGATGTGAGAGGTGCCTTTAGTCAGCGGTTCTTGAATTTCAGACATAATAAATTCACTTCTTACGGTATCCCAATTTTAACGGCTCCTTTGTCTGAGATGAAGGAGTCGTTTTTTGGGTAGGGGTTATAAGGCTCTGTTTCGTAGTCCAGCTCAATAAGCCTGTTCGCAACCGCGATCGCTGATGCCGTATCTCGATAAATCCAGACCATGTAAGAGTCACTGATACTGTTGAACAATCCGTAGTAATTCTTCTTGGAAAGGGGTTCAGACTGGACTATTTCAACGACGCTACTCAGACAGCGATCGGTGGGCTGACATCGCTTTTCAAACCCAGTAAAGAAGTCGATGGTTACTCTTTTGTTGACCACATAGAGAATCGGCTTGTGACTCTTCCGGAGATTTTCAATCAATCTTCTGATTTTCGGGGAAGCTGTTTTCGTAGCGGGAATTCGTGGAGAAAGAATTACTTCGCTCATAGGTCATCACGCTCTTGGGTTAATCATTGTCGGTTGCGCGCATCTCTTCAAGTATTTGTCTCTGTTCGATCAGTTCATCAAGTTTTTCGTCAATGATTTTCTCGTTGAGCTTTTCGGAGTCGATTCGCTGGACGACGCGATCGTAAATTTCGAGGGCAATCAAGGGGGATACATCATCACCGAAGTGAGTCTTAGCTGATGCGAAGCAGAACTCTAAGGTGTCATGAACCCACACTAGGGCTGCATTGACTTCGCTTGGGATCCGATTGCGCGAGTTGTGAAGCTTAGTATCAAATAGATTCATGGTCTACCTCTTGAAGATGACGGAGGCGATCGTGATGATGGTCGCAGCGGTGATGAGACTGAAGGACAGTTGTACGACCCATTGCGTTGCCTGTCGGTAGTCGGTGAACTTCTCGTTAAATTTCTCGGTGTCGGTGACGGCTTGCTCTGCTTTGGTGCTGAGCGTTTCGACATCTTCAGACAGGCGATCGAGACGGTCTAAAACCTGCTGCTGGAAATCTTGGTCTGACATAATGGACTCTACTTCATTACCTTTACGGTTACTAAACAGTGTAGCGGCTGCTTCGATCGCGATCGAAGCAGCCGTTTTTGTTTACTGTTTACTGGGTGGAGGGGGCTTCTCCTCGTTACGATTTTCGCGTTCTAACTGTTGTAGATTGCGCAGAACCTCGGCTGCTTGATCCATAAGCTCACCGTACTCCTTGGCAGTTTTGCTAAGCTTATCGCTCTCGCTTTCCTCGGACTCGCTAGCGAATTTTTTCAGAAGTGACATAAGACCTCGATCGCAACG
>JBOFTL010000644.1:0-8391 GCA_051652045.1 Microcoleus sp.
TCGGATCCTCATCCACCCGTCCCCTGCTTAAATCTACAATTATTAGATTGCTTACGGGTGGAATCACAGCCTCACGCGACTCTCATCCCACACTAACCGAGGCGGTATAGTGTGGGGATTCCCGTCTGTTTAGCTAAACCATCTCCCCGCGAGGGGACTGAAACTTTTTTGATATCTCTTGCTAGCAGAATACCAAAAAACTTTCCTAAACCATCTCCCCGCGAGGGGACTGAAACCATTACTGGTATCGGTTGGGTCTGGGCGTATGCACTCATCTTTCCTAAACCATCTCCCCGCGAGGGGACTGAAACACTGACAAAAATAGCCATATCTGGGTGTTCCAAAGGCTACTTTCCTAAACTATTTCCCCGCAAGGGGACTGAAACTAAGGAAGTTTCGATCGAAAATATCGATCTCCCCAAAACACCGCCAGGGGTTCAAACCCCCGGCTAATAGCGAAAGTCCTCTAGAAGAGGACTAAAGAATTCATTAAATCTAAGCAAAAAAGAATTTAAAACTTTTAATCAGTCCAGATGAAAATCTGGTTTTTAAAAACGCATATCGGATCGAATATAGGTTAATTATCTTCTTTGTCAACCCAAAAAAACGGGTTTTTTCCAAATTTGCGGGCGAAAACCAAAGATTGTCGGAAAAAACCCGGTTTCTCAACTCCCGCGTGCAATTCCTATGGAAAGTATCTGCGTTTATCTGTGTTTATCTGCATTTAATCTGCGGTTATGCAATTTGAGATTTAGCGAAATATCTATAGATGTGTAGGTTGGGTTGAACGAAGTGAAACCCAACGCCAACTGGAAAATTGTGTTGGGTTTCATTCTTCAACCCAACCCACTTATATTATCAGTAAACCGGAAAATTGTGTTGGGCGAAGCGAAGCGGAGGGTTCATTCTTCAACCCAACCTATCTATAGCAATCCTTGCAGGAGTCGTAAATTTTTCACCCCACCCCAACCCTCTGCCTACTAAGGGGAGGGAGTAATACCAATTTTAAAAAAGAATGCAACAGTGTTCTTGTCCCCCCCCTTTATAAGGGGGGGTTAGGGGGGGGTCAAAGATTGTAGCAGACTTTTAGAGAACTGGTATAAGAAGAAGTTCACAAATGATTTAGGGTCGCTATATATTAAGCATGATTCGATTTAAGATTTAGATCTTTGCTTGTTCAATCTGCAGCAGACGGCGGTTTTTTCCCAGCATTGCGGATATTAATCACCTTGCTGAGTATGTCAAACCAAAAAACCGCACCCATAGAAATAGCCACACCGCTGATAATCCAGCCCACAACTTTTAACAACAAAGCTTGCAACGATACATTTCCCCTAGCATCTTGTCTCAACCTGTTGGGTTCGCCCCATCCCAGAGGTAAAGCTAATTTATCCAACGCCCGATCGACCTCTGATTGCACTCGTGTTAAATTTGTTAAATTATCCTGTCGGTTTTCGGCATTATTTTCTACCACTTGCTGCGCGTAGACATTCACGCTCGATCGCAACTGCGAATCCTTCGACAATCTATTGATAATATTGATACTATCAGCATTCGCCGCCACCGCGATCGCCGTGCCGATTAAAATTGCAACTCCCCTAGCATTTCGTTTGTAAACGCCACCAGCCCGCTGCATCGATCGATCGAACCAAGTTTCGATTTCTTGTTGAAATTTCTGCAATTGTTCCTGAGTATCTGCACTGCTAATTGCAACTTTTTGTGCTAGAATCTCCAGGCTGTTTTGCAGCGATTCTGGCAGGGTTTCCACTGTTTCTACAATCTGCCGGTAAATCGGGCTACCTGCTTTTTCATCCAAAATTTCTGCTAAAGTTTCCCGACTTTTCCTCACCGCATTCATTGCATTTAAAACATTGCTCAAACTCGGTTGTAAGTGCGATCGCAGTGTTTCCCGCTCGACTTCACTATCCAAAGTAGCCTTGACAAATTCCATTTTTCTCTGAAAATCCCTACCAGCAACTTCAGCTTCCGGTAGGTAAATTTGAGAATCGTTAATATAAAATCCCAGCTTTTCCGACATCCGATCCAAAGCAGCATTCAAACCACCTAAATCATGTTGATAATCTTCAACAACTCGATCGAACTCCCCAACCAGCCGCGCCAACTCTTGTTCGATAATTGGTTGCAATGATTCCGGCAAATCTAAGCTATTAGCGATCGCTTTAATTTGAGCTAACTGCAAATCTTTAAACCTGACTAATCTAACTTCAGTTATCGATCGCATCAAAGGCGCAATTTTTAACATATCCAACAAACAAGCAGCAAAACTTTCCGATGCAATGTAAGATGGACCAGTCGATTTATTCCCAAAAACATTGCGCCTGCCCGTCATTTTGCGGTAAAATGCTCCCAAAGAGTGCGTAAAATTCCGGCAAGTTTCTAATATAGGACCTTTAGCTCCCTGATTTAAATCTTTAATCATCGGATTGTCATAGATCGAATTGGCAAATCGTCCGACTTTCTCAAGTTGAGCCTCATCTTGCACTCCGTCACTACCGCCAGCAATCAACATTTCGATCGACTTTTTTAAATGTTCCGCCCGCCACTGCAAAACAGTAGCAATCAGTTCCTGAACTTCCGAAGCCAGCAAGCTCAAACTGAGGTAAATAAAAACTAAGCCGATTATAATATCGATAACTACAGGTAAATTCATGTGCCCCCCTTGTTGCCCAATAATGTTGCGCCAGTTATAGTGATGTTATTTTATGCCAAAAAAGTATCTTAATTTATGTCAGAAAATTTTTATTCGAGCAACCGCAAATACCGAACATCATTGAATAACAAGTATGCCGACGCGCTGTGGGTTCTAGGTTTGCTATTTGCTGCAATACTTATATTCAAGCTGAATCTGGGCGGCGTACCCTTGCGGGATTGGGATGAAGGCATTGCAGCCCAAGTAGCGCGGGAAATCGGGCGCGGCGGTTCGGCTTGGCTGTATCCCACACTGGGCGGAATGCCTTATTTAAACAAGCCACCGCTGGTACACTGGCTGATTGCAGCTTGTTTTGCAGTCGGTGGTATCAGCGAATGGACGGCGAGATTGGCACCGGCGATGTTGGGCGCGATTTCCGTACCGCTGCTGTACGCGGTTGGTAGAGAATTATTTCCCTTGCAGCGGCTTGTCGCGATTTTTTCAGCTTTAGTTTACCTGACATTGCTGCCAGTATTGCGACACGGGCGTTTAGCGATGTTAGATGGTGCGGTGTTGTGTTTTTTGCTCGCAGGAATGTGGTGTTTGCTGCGATCGCGCCGGGATTTACGGTATGCTTTGGGTGCGGGCATCGGTTTCGGGTTGATTTGCTTGACCAAAGGCGTGATGTTGGGGATGCTGTTAGGTGCGATCGGCTTTTGTTTCTTAATTTGGGATACGCCGCGCCTCCTAACTTCCGGCTATCTTTGGGGCGGAATAGTTTTAGGAACTTTGCCAGTAGCTGCTTGGTATTACGCCCAATGGCTGCATTACGGACAAGATTTTATCAATGCCAATTTAGTCAATCAATCTTTCCGGCGCATTTGGGAACCAGTCGGCAATCACAAAGGTGCGCCGTGGTATTATCTATTAGAAATTTTAGAATCAGCTTGGCCGTGGCAGTTATTTTGGTTGCAAGGGTTGCGTTTGAGTTGGGAAAATCGCAATTTTGCAGGTCCGAAATTAGTGTTAGTTTGGACGGGAATTTATTTGCTAGCTATTTCGGCAATGAATACTAAATTACCTTGGTATATTATGCCGCTTTATCCAGCATTTGCGATCGCAGTCGGCAGTTATCTGGATGAGGTTTGGCAACAAATGTCGCAGCAAGAATTTGCTGTCAAATCAGAGGAAGATTCCTTACTCTTGGGGAACAACTACGGGGAAAGAGATAGTTCCGCTGCACCAGCTTTTAACATTCTATCTGCTGTGCCCCATCCCGCAATTTTCGTAATAATTGCTTCTGTCGCTGCTGCGGGTAGTTTGTATTTCAGCGGCTGGCTTCCTTTCGGGGGAAGAGTTTTACCTGCACAGCAAGATTTGCAATTAATGCTAGTATTTACAGCACTGACAATGACGTTTACCGCCGTATTGCTGCATCGCAAAGACCGTCAGTTTCTGCTAATTTTATTTTGGGGAACTTACGTTTCGCTGTTAGTATTTGTCGCTTCTGATAACTGGATTTGGGAACTTGCCGAAGATTATTCTGTCAAACCTGTAGCTGAAATCGTGCGTCAAGCAACACCCGAGGGTCAAGAAATTTTTACTTCCCACCGTTACCCGCGTCCTTCGCTAAATTTTTACAGCGATCGTCGGGTAATTGTAGCCGATGCAGCTACACTAAAACAAAAGTGGCAAACTCTATCTCAACCTTATTTTTTGTTGGAAAAACCCGTTCTCAAACATCTAGCATTGAAGAATGCTGAAGTTGTCAAAACTGCTGATGATTGGGTGGTGGTGACTCGAAAAGCAGACAAGAGATAATAGCAGTAAGGTGCGTGCTGCGCACACCCTACCAAAGCTGTGAATACTAAGGATTTTTTAAATATAATTTACAATCTAAACATTCAACAATTGCTACTGCTAAATCGTGCATGACTTCTAAAGCTGCATTTTCATACTCTTGGTATTCATGAATGTCTTTGATTATCATTTTTTGACCGTGAGCAATTCCATTTCTTCTTGAAACTAATGCTCTAAGTTTTACTTCATAGCGGTCTACTAGCGTACAGTTAAGACCTGCTTGGAGTGTATTGTCTTTTAAGATATGAGGCCAAAGATTTGAGTCAGTTTCTAGTTTCACTTGAAAATCTAGATTTTCTTCGAGTAATGATTTGAACTGAGTTTGACCAAATTCCCATATACTTAATGCCGAAAGATTTCCTCTCATTTCCTTAAAATTATTTTCAAGAGATAACCTAGCTATTGCATCTTGACAGTCTTTTCTCTTGACACCAGTCTTTCGCAGTTCATCAAGGTATAGATCCCATGCAAATTTGCAGAATCCTTCGTAGTGTGCGTAGAGAAGCGCCCACATTGCCCGGAGAAGTGCTTGTTTAACAGAACTTTGAGTGGCTTTAACTACTTGTAATTTTAACGATCCGAGTTCCGCCTCTCTCCACTTGAGATCTTCTTCTAGTTCTTGAGACCATTTACTCATTTATCAATTCCAAAAGAGCATCTTGAATAACTTTAATTCTTCCTTTTAACTTAGAAAGCTTATTAGCCCCTGGTCCAGTATTATCTTTAAATTCTTCAGTTTGAACTGTGTCTATTATTTTCTTTTTTACTCGATCGAGTGGTATATTACTAATCCGCTCTAGTGCATTTAGGGTACCTACTGTAATAGCTTCGTAATAAGCCGGAGCAAGACCGCCAGTAGGTTTTTCTCCTCTATATTTAACAAATGCACCGTCACCAAGCGTATTGCTAATGAAATTAAACAATTTATTAAATTGCTCTTCTTCTTTCTGATAGTCAAAATCAAAATCTTTTTCTTGCAAAAGTATTTTCTCCATATAGGTATCCAGCCAATCTTGAACACTACTTTTAAACAATTTCTGAGCGTTCTTCGCTGCAAAAAACCTCAAAACAAGTTCTTCATCACCTTTTTTTTCTTTTTCGACTTGTGCTAGTGTTTCTATACAGTTTATAAAAGCTGGATAAGATGCTTTCTGTTGGATGAAAGCATAGAATTTAATACCATCTTCACCCACCATCCTAGCGGAACAGTTACGGATTTCTTGAGGATCTAAAATGTCTCCACCAGTGTTTAAGCGTTTAAACATGGCATACCGTAACATTGGCTTACTTTGACGCTTGATAATAACTGTTCTGACAGACGATCGTTTTATTGTCAGTCTCAGCCTCAGTGATAAATCATCGAACTTGTTGCCATCAAGCTCTTTTACTAAATCGCATCCTTGAAGAACAAGAGGCTCTAAGTTTAAGACAGAAGGATTAATAAACTGAATGACTGAACTAACTCGCTGCAGACCGTCTATTAACTCCAGTACCCCATTTTCTTGTTCTATTACAAATATTGGAGGTATAGGTAACTGTAAAAGTATGGATTCTATTAAGCGCGATCTTTGAGCGTCACTCCAACGGAAAAGACGTTGGTATTCTGGTTGGATTACAATTTCTTTGTTAGAGTGTAAATTGACAAATTCACCAAAACTTAAATCGAGAGAATCAGTACGTACTTCTCCGATTTCTCTATCTATAATTTCTTGTAGAGACTCCATGTTGTTAACTCCTTATACTAAATATTATCGAACAATTAATAAATATATTGGTTGCGCATCAAAGTAAGTTCCATTTTCAAGCAGTGCATAAGATTATTGTACGGGCAGGGTAGATCTTTATAGAAACAGCATATCAAAGAATTCTCCTTCGCGATCGACTCCAAGGGTATGTGGTGGCTCGATACCGAGAGCAGCGGATCGATCGCTCAATGCTTCGCGTTCCTCTCTGCTTACCCGGCGCACCAAACAGCGGACGATCGCTTCACCAACTAAGCGACTGACACTCAAGTCTTGGTTATTTCGTTCCGTACAGTAAGTTGTATGAATGCAGGCGGGACAACCATCGTGTCCTTGAGGAGGGCGACAGATCGTGCGGTCTTCTTCATTTTGCCTTTGAGCTAAACTCTGACGTTCTGCTTGTGCTTCTTGAACAACTCTATCTATTAGTTCATCATTAGGTGCTAAACACCAGTTTTGAACAAGAGTAGCACGCAATTCTTCTGGTGATGTCCAGTTTGGATCTTCAGCTAAATCTACAGGGCAAAGAACGGAAGCCAACAGTTCATGATAAATTTCTACAGGGTTAGCACGCAGAGTATTTTCAAAGACTTCTGAAATCCCAGCTCCACCTTCGTAGCGCTCCCAAACAACTATTTCTGGAGGGTTATTTCGGGTGGTGACTCGAAAGGAATATTCAAGCTCTTGTTCGTTAACACCACTGATAGCTGCGATCGCTCTGTGTAACAGATGAGCAGCAGTGTGTAACACTAACTGTTCATTAAGTTCTTTATGGGTTGCGCTAACAACAACCTGCTCTACTTGTTCCCGTAAATTATTGTTCTGTAATAACTGCTCTAAGATTTCAGAAAAATTCCAAGTAATTCCTTCTTGCTTTTTGAGAACCCATTTAACCTCTTCTACTAATTCTGCTACATTTTCCTTGCGGAAAAATTCGGTTAGTCGTTTAGTCTTAGGCTTAATCGGAAGTACGCATAAATAAGGCAACTTTTGGGAAGCCTTCTCCAGAGCAGTGCGATAGGCAAGGGCTGTAGCATAACCGAAACAAGCAATATAACGATCGCCGTGATGTTCTAAATACGACACCAAGCGATCGGCTATCAGATCGATTTGAGCTTGGTTAAATGACTCTAAACGAAAATCATACCCCAATATTGGCGGTTCATTCTCGCATTCTTCCGGCACAGGACCGTAGAGTCCTGATAGAGTTACCTTATGAACCAATTTAATCTTTTCTTGACCCACTGCTTTTTCTAACCGTTCTTCAATTAAGCGATGGGAACGAGACTGGGAATAAGGTTTGTCTCCCGAACAAGGAACGATCAATAGTACGCGCTTGTCTTGAGGTGGATAGTAACCCCTCTTTAAAATGTTAAAGTCATCAGAAGTGTATTTGAGAGAAATAACCCGATCTTTCAAATTTACTTTCTGTTTTTGAGGTTGAGAAATTACTGTGCGTGACATTCTAAGTCGCAAACTATCATCTTCATTAGCAATTACTTCCAATGCAGACCTGAGCTTGGGAAATTTATCGGTGTGTTCTATTAAATATTCTTGTAATGAATCAGATTTTATCGCTTCTTTTGTTCGATCCACAGTGCGGAAATCCATCTCTAAATTGTGTAGCGCAACATCCCCATAATATTTACTTTTGTATTTTCCATTAGGTAGTGGGCGACCGCGAGTATCTGACATCAGAGCAAATTGCAACTCCTCCAAGTTTATTGCCTGACATATTCTACAATTACAGTACAAATTTTCTATTTCAAAAACTGGCTGCGGGCGACCTGTATTCGGATCGATATAGCTCAAGCTTCTTGTTTCTTGAATGTAGGTACTGGAGTCAAATGTATCTATTCCCAAATAAGAGAGAATTGGAATTATACTCCCAGTAACACCAAAAACATGAATGGGAATTTTTGCTCTTAGTGCCTCTGGAATGTTTTCCTGCAAACCTCTCATGAGTTCGATGATGGTAAGATATTTATGCGCTCCTCTTAAAGGCACTAAGGAGCCTACAGCTAATCCAAAGGGATAATTTATTAAATTTTGGGCTTGAAATTTATCAAAAACCTGTTTGACGTACTGCCCCATGCTAGCTCTATCTTGACCGTGAGCCGCCACATAAAGAAATGGTTT
>JBOFTL010000645.1:0-5434 GCA_051652045.1 Microcoleus sp.
TGAAGCGCAACTACGAACCTATTTAGTCTTGTCCGCAGCCCGCGACTCCAACCAAATAGGAATTGCAATCCAAGCAACTACCAAAAGTAAAGCAAATACAGCAAATTGCGCTGCCCAAGCTACCAACTTCTCCAAAGAAACGACGTGTCCCAAGAAGAATGACAAACTTACCATTACAGAAGCCCAACTTGCAGCGCCCAGAAGATTGAACAGCGAAAATTTCCAAAAAGGCATTTCGGCAATCCCCGCTAGTGGGCTAGCAAAAATTCGCAGCAAAGCGATAAAACGACCTAAAAATACAGCTTTAGCGGCATTTTGGCTGAACTGTTCTTTGAGATCGTATATTTGTTCTTCCCGAAACCGGAAAAATTTTCCCAACTTCAGCAGCAGGGGCCAGCCACCAAAACGCCCGATCGCGTAACCGAAATTTCCGCCCAAAGTCGCACCGGCAATAGCGCTTCCGAGCACGAACCAGTAATTCAATTCCCCGCTACCGGCTAAAAACCCGCCAGCGATCGTAATCGTCTCACCAGGGAGAGGAACTCCCAAATTTTCCAGCAAAATTCCCAGAAATACTGCCCAGTAACCGTAATTGCGGGCAAATTCCTGAATAGTCTCTAACGATAAAAACTCAAAAGACATTCGCTACGGCCTTCGTAAACTTTTGCAAAGCTCGATACATTTATATATTGGCTTGATTCACAGAATACTGCAATCCTTCGCAGTGATGAAGAACACAGCAGAGTCGCGATCGCCCGCCAAACACCAAACTAGCATTCATGACATTATAGACCAATCAGGAATTGCTGCGATTGTTAGACCGATCGCCAACCAGTCATCCTACTTAATCGATTTCCAGTGCGAGCTCCCTACTTTTAAATGGGGCGCGATCGCCCGCTGAAACTTTGACCCAAAGCCTAGAATTATCCCAAAATAATTCAGCTAATCGACATATCTTATTTACACTTAACAATCTTACATTGTAAAGCCGTCCGATCGGGACGGAGTTTTAACCCTCTGTTACCCTACGCCTAATTTTCTAATGACATTTCCTAACTTCGATCGACACATCATCCTCCAGCCGCAAAACTGCCTAGACTCCCAAGCCGGCAGTATCCTCCAGCAACAGCTAGCCGAGATTTTGCCCGATCGGCACAAACTTTGGGTAATCGACATGGCCGCCGTGGATTTTATCGACAGTTCCGGCATCTGCGCCCTTGTCGGCGGACTCAACGCCGCCCGCCACCGGGGATGTCGCCTCGTCATTTGCAATCTCTCAGCCACAGTTAGACTAATATTTGAACTTACTCAACTCGACCAATTATTTGAAATTTTTGACTCTTTCGAGCAAGTTATTTCAACAGAAAATCCAGCTTTAGTTGCTTGATAAAACTTACATATAGAGAGTGAGATTGATAAGAAGGTTTCTCTAATGATTTAAGCCTACATACCCAGATAATTATATTCTTGATATCGATCGGGAACTTCAACTTTGATTTGTGCGTGATGGAGCTGAGATCGATACTATCGATCTCTTGAATCGCCGATCGCACTTTCCCTCTCATACCTGAAATTTTCTGTAACGACAATCCCACAAATTCCAACTACCTTAAAAAAAACACTCAAAGTAGTTCTGTATGTCGCACTCGATTAGAGCACCTATTGCAAACTGGTTTCGAGTCTGTTTAGCGATCGCAGCCCTTTTCAATTTCTGCAGTGCACTCAGTTTTGCACCGCCCCTCTATGATGCAGTCGCGCCCTCGCTGGGATTGCCACCGCTAATATCGCCCTTTAGTTTTTGGGTACTCGCCAGTTGGATTTCGATCTTTGGCATCGCCTATGCTTGGCTGGCGCTCAATCCTCAGCCACAAACGCTCTTTGTGGCAGTAGCAGCCGCTTGTAAGATGGCGATCGCAGTTTTCTTTTTCATCTTTTGGTTCACAGGCGATTTACCTATTATTGCGCTCGCTGGTGGTAGTGGCGATCTGCTCTGTGGGGTCGCCTTTATCAAAAAACTGGGTTGAAAACCCCGTCGTAGAAAGACGGCTTTACAAGAATTTACAGGCAGCTTACGATTGAGGTGTTAAACTGCAAACATGACACTCAAAGCCTTCAGCTACCGATTCTATCCGACGCCGGAACAAGAAAGCTTGTTGCGGCGCACGATAGGTTGTGTTCGTTTGGTCTACAACAAAGCCTTAGCCGCGAGAACTGAAGCTTGGTACCTCGAAGAAAAACGGGTAGGGTATACACAGACTTCAAGTATGCTAACAGAATGGAAGAAAACTCTTGAATTAGATTTTCTAAATGAAGTTTCTTCAGTACCATTGCAGCAATGCTTGCGACATTTGCAAACAGCTTACAATAACTTCTTTGACGGGCGGGCAAAATATCCCAATTTCAAGAAAAAACGCAACGGTGGCAGCGCGCAATTTGCTAAGTCGGCATTTAAGTTTAAGAACGGACAAGTTTACTTAGCCAAGTGTGTTGACCCCTTGCCGATTCGTTGGAGTCGAACGCTGCCAGACGGTTGGCAACCATCAACGATTACGGTAAAGCTGGCACCATCATATCGCAAACTTAGAAGAGCACAAAAAGCTTTAAGTCGGAAACAGAAAGGATCGAATAACAGTTACAAAGCACGGCTTAAGGTAGCGAGAGTGCATCAATCCATTGCCGATGCTAGGATTGACAACCTTCACAAGTTAACAACACGGTTGGTGCGTGAAAATCAAACCATCGCCGTGGAAGATTTGGCTGTGAAGAACATGGTAAACAATCCCAAACTCGCCATTGCGATCGGTGACGCAAGTTGGGGTGAATTGGTCAGGCAACTTGAATACAAGTGCGATTGGTACGGTCGTACTTTAATCAAAATAAACCGATGGTTTCCCAGTTCAAAACGATGTTTTGAATGCGGATACATTGTGGAAAAACTGCCGTTGAATGTCCGAGAGTGGGAGTGTCCTAATTGTGGGGTGCACCACGATCGAGACATCAATGCAGCAAAAAATATTTTGGCGGCAGGGCTTGCCGTATCAGTCTGTGGAGCGACCGTAAGACCCGAACAGAGTAAGTCTGTTAAGGCAGGTGCGAAAAACCGATCCGGAAGGAAGCTCCAAACCCAAATCGTGAGGCTTGGGAATCCTCACCGTTAAGAAGGCGGGGTGGATGTCAATAATCAGTCGGCATTCCCCTCCCGTTAACCCTCTGGGTATAACGGGAAACCCCTTCCGACATTGAGTTGGATACAGAGGCCCGCTATTTCATCTTTCAGTAAATTGGCTCGAACGCTCAGGCAACTTAAGGCTAAACCATAATGCTGTCCCGATTTCGGGCAGTCAACTGATACACTTGTCTCGGACTCTCAAACTCTGCTATTTGAATCTATTTTGAAGTAACAAAAAATCGGCACACACCAAAAAGGAGAAACATACAAATGGTCTCTACCGTTAAAAAAGAAATCGCCACCCCCAGCGAATCGCCGTTCAAACAAAAACACCCTAAAAGTCACAACCACTATAGATTTCAGGATTTTTTTGCCTTCGATCGCCCGACAGGCACCCTGAACGACTGGAATGACTCGCGCAACATTTTTACGAGCGAAGACTTCATCATCGGCTTAGTCGAAGGACTAGAAGAAGAAGTAGGGCCAGCCTCCTCTGTAATCATGTATACTATTGGTTGCCAGTGGGGACTCCAAGATTCCGAATTTTTTCAAAAATGGTTTAGCGCCGAATTCAACCAAAACATCCGCCAGTCAAATCTCATGTTCTTGTTAGAAACTTGGTGGTGGCCGTTTACAGCTCAAGGTTGGGGTCGTTGGGAAGTTGACATGAGCGATCGCAAGCACGGCTGCATCTTCATCAACCTCTTTGACTCAGCAGTTGCCCGTACTTTGGGCGATGTGGGCAAACCTGTTTGCCACCTTTACGCTGGTTTGTTTGCCGGTTTCTTCGGATCTCTAGTCAAAAAGCCTCTCAGTTGCATAGAACTTCAATGTTACTCAATGGGAGAAACCTATTGTAAATTCCTGCTGGGCAACCCAGATAAAATTGATGCTGCAGCTTTCTGGCTGAACGAAGGAGCTAACGCTCGCGACATCCAAAACCGACTGCAACACGGTGAAAGATTGCGATAAAAAATCGAGCTTTTAATCCGAGCCGATCGCATTAAGGTAGAAAAAAAAGGTAATTTTTGGTGCTAAATTTACCCATGATGAAAAATCAAAATTCGTGGCTGGAAAAGTCTGTTCAAGACTTTTTTGGTCGCTACAACTGGTTGGGAAAACCCTTAGAATCACCCAACGGTTCTGTTCCCGGTCAATCTTTCAGTTTAATTCGACCCGTAGCAGATTTTTTTCGCTCGATTTCTTGGGAAGGTATTCCCGAAGTCGGCGCGATCCCATCACCTCCAGTCATTCCCCAAATTCCTGTCTCAGAACCTGCAGAAGTCACCATTGATGACCTGTTCGACCTGTTTTAATTTCAGGAAACACATGACAATCGCACATTCGGCAGTCAAAATGTTATCTGACAAATGAAATAACTAAATAATTCATCTTCTAAATCATTAGCCATTCCTTCTTCCTTCTTCCTTCTTCCTTCTTTCTTATTTACCAAGTAATACTTACAGAAAATCATGCATCATGAGATTGAGGCACTTCTGGATCAAGCGGAAACTCGGTTTCTCAAAGCTGAAGAACTCATTGCTTTTAAGCGTCACGCTGCTAGTCTCGCCCAGCGCTTAAAAATTTACGAATTTTTGCGAGACAAAGAAACAAGTATCTTCCAACCAATTGCTAACAAACTGCAAGAAAAATTTCCCAACGAACAACAAGAAAACTTGGAACGATCTCTCAAACATTGGCTGTTAATTCTCCGCTACTGCGGTATGGCAATGCTTCTCAACGACCTAAATTTTCTCGAACAGCGCCTGCAAGAATGGCTCACAGGCATAGTCAGCGCTCACCAAAGCGAAAACATAGAAGCCACTATTTGCAACCTCCTGCAAAGTCGGATTAAAGAAATTCTTTCCGAGCAAGCTAGAGCTATACTGCAACCATTTTTAGATCGAGCCCAATCAACGATCGTTGGCACAGGTAATCAATAAGCCAAAATTGGAAGCGGGAAGTTGGCAGTTAGATCGTAACTACCAATTACCAATTACCAATTACCAATTACCAATTACCAATTACCAATTACTAATTACCAATTACCAATTACCAATTACCGATGATTAATATTGCCGACCTGCTACAACAGCCCCGCCTCCCCGGAAATTACTTTGCCAGCGATGCCTACGTCCGAGGGGACCTGGAACTAGGATTGCTCGAAAACAGGCGGGGCGATCGGCTGATTGCACTCCCAGAAACACTAATTCACGCTATTTATAGCGGTCTAGAACAAGAAACAGGTCAAGCCTCACGCTTAGT
>JBOFTL010000646.1:0-3677 GCA_051652045.1 Microcoleus sp.
CTTTGTTTGTGGTAGGAAGGACAGAATTTAAGGTTTCAAACTTAGTCGTCGTCACCGTCGTCGTAATTAGAGACAGACATGCCACCACCACGGGCGACACCGTTCATGACGTAGAGCGCTTGTAGCGATCCGCCGAAGCCAAGCTCCGCAAGGTCGATCGCGTCGTCATCGTCAACGGCAGACTTTTGGAGCGATGCCTGGGCTTTTTTCTTGCCAACCGATCGCAGTTGCCCAGGTGCGGGACGTTCCGCCATAGCCTCAGCACGGCCAGCCTTGCGGCCTTCTTCAACAGCAGCCTTAATCAGCGACTTAAAATCAATAACTTCAGGAGCAGCATTGGCCGCTGACTTGCCCAACACTTTTTCTTCGAGCTGAGCAACTCGATCGACCGTCTCCCCTTCGTAGGGAGTACCCAAGTGGATGCGCTCTAGCAGTTCCAAGCGCCCATTCAAATTCAATCCACTGGATGCGGATTTTTTCAGTCCAGTATGCGATTCGAGTTGTGATATCCGATCGTGCAAATTACCTGTAGCCATGCCGTCTTCGTCTCCCATTTCGGTGGTCATTTCGTCGTCGTCACCCTCTTCAAAGCCCATGTCGTCGTCCATGTCGTCGGCCATGCCGTCGTCCATGCCGCTTTCCATTTCGGCATTAGGGTCAGATGCCATGTCTTCGCCTGCACCATCCGCCGCCATGTCCATTTCGGCTTCTGGATTAGCAGCATTGGGGTCTGCGGCTGGGTCTCCTGTAACTTGCTGCACGATCGAAACTGCCTGCTGCAAGGCTTGCAACAGGGCTTGTGCTTGTTCTGGATTCATAGTTTTATGCGTAGGATTGAGGGGTTGCCATTGCGCGAGCCGCGATCGACTTGCTTCCCGGTGGCCGCAACGGTTTCCCGCTCAACTCCTTGGGAATCTTGGCCTGAGCTTCAGTCGCCATCTTTTTGAGGTCTTGGCCCATTGCTTTCATGGTTTGCTCAGCACGCCATTTATCCGACTTGTACAAGGTCGGCATTTCGGAGGAGTGCTTTGCAATGTCGAATAGCAGTCGAATCAAATTCAGCACTTCAGGCGGAGGATTATCGGTCAATCCAATCAATCCCTGATGAGCATCAGCAAACATCGGTACAGCCGCTGCCCAATCGTCCGCCTTAGTCATATCGCCACACTTGGCTAATTCTTTAGTCAGATTCCCGACGCTCATCCCCCAAACGTCGGTGGATGGGCCTTTACCCTTAGAATTCTGCTTATGCCCAGGATTGGGATTGACGTTATCTTTGCCCATCCCGGTCTTAACGCCATCACCGGACGACAATCCACCACCCGTCGAGGTTTTGGGTTTACTTTTTGGGACTAACGGCTTTGCTAATCCAGTGCTAGCCAAATTCGTATCGGATTTGGAGCCAGAAAAAACAGCCCCCGAAGAATCGCCTAGGGCTTTCTTCAAGAACTGTTCCACGGTTGAACTTGCATTTTTAGGTTTGAGGCTCGATCGTGGTTTACCCAGAACCGACTTCGCTAACGCCATGATATACGCTCCAGTGTCAACGCCATCAGTAATTCTGAGAGCGGGATTATCAGTGATCGACAATTCATCAATTCTGATTTTTGTAATTAAAGTGCAGGGCTTTCCTGTCATGTCTCGCCCACCATTCTGCACTTGGATAATTCGACCACCCAAGCTAACACCTAAGTGAATCAATCCCTCTTTTAATAACTGCCAAATAATCTTAGCGATCGGGTTTGCTTCCGATAAATACCCACTCCAAATCGTGCGTCCTTCCCCGTCCACGGTCATCGAGGTTACTCGCCCGATCGGAAGGGCGATCGCCGCCGCCAGTTCTATCCGCTTCGCTTCAGATAAACCGAGGGACTGAATCACCCGCTGGAGGAACGGCTCCCAGAAATCATGATGTAATCGGATAGGCCCGCCTGTGATACCGTCTACACCACGAACAGCCATAAAATCCGGGATAGCGTCACGCACCGCATTAGGTACGATTGCTTCCCCGTCGAGGTCTCTGTGAAATGAAGAAGCGACCCCTCCGACCTTCCAAGCTGTGCTATTTGCAGCTTTGGCTAATGTCGATGGAATCGCAAAAGTTCTGTTGTTAATTGGAGGAGTGCATGGTGGAATAAATCAAGCCCACGCTATCAATATTTATAGCACAGTTGCGAAAACGCTGAACAAATTTGACGATTTGCTGTCGTGTCGAAGAAATTCGATTTTTTGTGCATGACGATCGGGATGTGTCTAAAAAACTCAAAAAATTGTGCATCACTACTTCGATCGTAGCCATTCATCCGGTTTCGGTACCAATCCCAAGGCTTCCATTGCAGTCTTACCTCCGGGCAGCCCGTACCATTCCAGCAATACACCCTTTGCCGGAATTACCCGATCGCGCAACACCTTCTTAAATTTCACTGGCGGACGCAAGGGCGAGTGACGGCATTGAGGATGCTGGGGGAGTGCCGCTACCCACTTATCTGGAGACACTCCAAAATTCTTGAACAGATTCTCTCGCAGTGTAGCAATCCGAAACACGCGCCCATCCAGCAGCCGTTGGCAGTGCTCACAACTGCCCAAGTGCGGCATCACATAAGCTAGCGTGTCTCCCTGCTGCTCAAGACTATCCAGAATACCCAAGTTCATCATCCGCATCGGCTCAGTCCGACTGATTAACTGTGCCCGATGCGCGATCGCCTTCAATTCCTTCTCCGCGATCGCCATAATATCGGCATCCGGGTCAAGCATTTCCCGTCGGAGAATCTGCTCAACAATCGGCCCGATCGACTGCGGGGAATTGTTTTTTAGTTGATTCAGGGACAGTACACGATTGAGGGTTACGCGAGTATCCCGATCGAGGTTCTTAATCCATGAATAGCTGAATCTGTAGCCATTGAGGAAACTATTGATAATGGCTGGGGGAACTTCGGCTATCTCTTCAGGGGAGAACCCAAAGTCAAAATCCCCAAACAATCCCTGACTTTCCAAAATTTTGGAAACATCCAACCCTAAGCCATAGGCTTGCTGCGCCATGTACCGCCATCGCAGCATCACCTGCACCCATGCGGGGGGATTGGCTGAGACTATCTCAAGGTATGGCTGGCTCAACCCGTCAATAAATGCCCCCGCAAAATCTAAAGAAAAGGTCGATCTGGTGCGTTCCCAGTATTCCAAGAATGCCGGGATATCCGTCGGGGTGAAGCGGCTGTAATCGGTAGGGTTTTCAGGAGTCCACACTACGATCGAACCCCCTCAAGAAAATTAAGGAAATGTGGGCTTAGGTCATTGGTTGCCAGCATTGATTTGCAATGCCGGAGGATTTGCCGTCGCACCGCATCATCCGTCGTTGACCCAAGTTTTTCCAGTTGTTCTTCAATTTTGGATTCCACTATTCAACCTCCGGGAATTGTCGAAACTTCCGAAACCGTTGCGGCCAATCTTCCAGCTTAGCTCCTTTCCGATCGGAGATTCTGTGCCAGCAATGAGAGCCACCTTCAATAGTAAAAGGTCGCGCCCCTAATTGCTTCATAAACACTGGCACACTTGCCGCTGCACACTGATCGGCAATATGCTCAAGCCATTCAAGGTTGCATTCCCGTGCTTTTGCCCCAGACTCGCCTCCCACGATCGCCCATTGAATAGAATCTCCATCGCCAATTCCAAAGGCTTCA
>JBOFTL010000647.1:0-1292 GCA_051652045.1 Microcoleus sp.
TAAGTAGTTTCGCTGGCTTGAATTCGCCAGGAAATACCGTGAGATTCCATCCGAGAAGCAATGTTAACCGTATCGCCCCACAAGTCATAAATAAACTTTTTGATGCCAATAACTCCCGCCACCACCGGACCGCTGTGGATGCCGACGCGGATGCTGAAATATTTTTGATTTTCAGTATTAAATCTGGCGATTTCTGCTTGCATATCCAGGGCCATTTCGGCAATTGCCTCAGCATGATCTGCCCTGGGTTCTGGCAGTCCTCCTACTACCATGTATGCGTCACCTATGGTCTTAATTTTTTCCAATCCGTGCCGTTCGCAGAGGAGATCGAATCCCGAAAAAATTTGGTTGAGTAATTCTACAAGTTCGATCGGATTCATTTGGGCAGACAGAGGTGTAAAACCGACAATATCTGCAAACAAAACAGTCGCTTCGGGAAAGTATTCTGCAATCGTAGTTTCGTTGCGTTTGAGTCGATCGGCAATTACTTGAGGCAATATATTTAATAGCAAGCGTTCGGATTTTTCCTGTTCGCCGCGCAGGGCATCTTCTGCTTGCTTGCGTTCGGTAATGTCGCGGTAACTCCAGACTCTGCCGATAATTTTATCTCCCAATCTTTGGGGTTCGGAATAGCGTTCAAAATACCTGCCGTCTTTAAATTCTAACAAGTCATAACTTTCAGCTTCCGGGCGATCGTACAACAATTCTACTTTCTCTTGGAATGCTTGGGGATCTTTGAGTTGCTGGATTACAAAAGCCATTGTTGTTTCATCATCTCGCAGCACTATTACTTCATCGGGAATTCCCCACATTTCCATGAATTCTCGATTGAAGGTAACTATTTTTCCCGTACTGTCGGTAGCTAAGATTCCGTCAGCCGTAGAATCAAATGTTGCTTGCAAAAGAGACACAGATTTTGCGAGGGCGTCTTCTGCTTTTTTACGGGCGGTAATATCTCGTAAAATAGCGCGAACTGCCACCAGAGAACCTTCAGAAAATTTGCAGCTTATGCTCCCTTCCAGCAATATTTGTTCTAGATCTTTAGTAGTAAAAATTATTTGAATCGAGTCAGGGTATACAGTATTTTCAGCGATCGTTTTTTTGACGAGAGCTTGATAGAGAAGATCGATAGATTTTGGAGATGTATTAGGATGAATGATGTCAAAAACTGTCAGTTGCGCGATTTCTGACTCGCTGTAACCTAATGTTTTTCGCCAAGCATCATTGACGTATAAAAAATGACCGTTAGTACCAATACTTTGAATTAAATCGGTAGCATTTTCAAATAAATC
>JBOFTL010000648.1:0-13604 GCA_051652045.1 Microcoleus sp.
ATAAAACGCCGTAACGGGAATCTTTCTGTAGTAGGAACTATGGATAACAGTACCGTGAAGGAAATTTTGTATACCCTTCATCGGGCTGCAAAGATGCCCGCGTCATAGCGTACTCGCTTGACGTGGGAGTATGTCACTATTACTCTTCGCTGAGAATTTTGGGAACTTTAAAAAACTCCCCATCTCGATCGGGTGCTGACTCCAAAATACTTTCTCTGTTAGTAAAAGGTTCCAAATCGTCCGATCGCATCACGTTGCTGATGTCTATAGCCCGCGTTGTGGGCTTTACTTTACTCGTATCCAGTTCGCTCAACTGCTCGAAATAATCCAAAATACCGTTTAATTGAACGGTAAATTGTTCTTCTTCTTCCGGCGTTAATTCCAATCTCGCTAAATGCGCTACTTTCCGAACTTGCTCTCGATCGATCATAAACAATTGGGAATTGGGAATTGGGAATTGGGAATTGGGAATTGGGAATTGGGAATTGGGAATTGACAGCGGACAGTAGGCAGTGAATGATTTTACCAAAAAAGTCACAAGCTTATAACCGGACTGCGAATCAGGTGATTAAATACCCATCACACAAACTTCAGCCTCCACTGTCAATTGTCAACTGTTAACTGTCAACTGTCAACTCTCAACTCTTTAAAAATACACGTCAATTTGCGATCGACCTGTAGTTTTCAGCCAATTTTGCACCTCAATGTAATTGTTCGGTGCCAAGCGAATTGCTTCCTTCCAATAATCTGCTGCTTTATCAAACAAACTTTCTGCCGCTTCTGCATTTCCGGCTTCTTTTTCCTTTTCCCCTTGGTAGTGATAAATTACAGCAATATTGTTCAGGGCTTGCGGCATTCTGGGATTGAGATCCAAAGCTTCGCTGTAATAGCCTAAAGCTTTATCGTGTTCTCCGTTGCTCGTATGGATCAGCCCGATATTGTACAAGATATAACTGCGATCGTAAGGATCGTCTTCCAGTTTTAGCGCTTCGTTATAATTGTCCAACGCTTCCGCGTATTCACCATCAGCTTGGGCTGACATTCCATCCCGATAATAAGCAAAAGCTTCCTTCGCTCTTTTTTTAGCCGGCATAATCTTGAGGATGATATCGGCCATTACTGTGAAACTTTTGTCAATAAAGTTATCGTTGCGTTGAGTTCTGGGCATATGCGATTCTTTGGTTAGCGGCTAATTAAACAGATTAGCCCGTAAAGTTTTCCTATTAAAACTTGCGCTACTGTTTTCGGTTTTTCGCTGCGAGTTAGATGCTCAAAAAGCTCCAGCACTCCAACTGCAAACCTCTAAATACCCGCTGGGGCGAAACACTCGCGCAAGTCCTATCCATTTTAATTAAATCTTGCCAAACTTGCGCAAAAAACTACATTTCTTTAACAGGATTTACGCATCGGAGTCCCTAAACCCGGTTTCTCTGACATCTTGTACCGAGGTCAGAAACCGGGTTTTTGCCTCATCCTCTGCATCAAAGCGCATATTTTTCGTACTAAACCCGGTTTCTTGGCTGGTTTATTGAGAATTGTGAAAGAGATCGGGTGAACCATTAATGCTTCCAGGGGGCGGCTGCGATTTTCACCGCAATCGGGTGTTTTCCCTAGGTCGTATTTAACCTATCTGCCACATTTTATGGCCGATCGGGCAAAACACTAGCAATATTTACCCTCACTGTCAAGGGTCAACTCAAAAAGAATGACGGTTTCCCGATCGAAACCAGCTTTGATGCAGACATCTATAATAAAAATAACGGGTAATTTTTCTAAGCAAAAACCTATGGCTCCCAATCCCACTATTATGCAAGCCGTCGAGCAGCTTGGCTACCGCGTTACGGTTGGAGACGTGGCTGCAAAAGCTGGACTGGATGTCAATTTTGCCCAGCGAGAACTGTTAGCCCTCGCCTCCGAAGCAGGCGGCCACTTGCAAGTAGCAGAATCCGGCGATATTGCCTATTTATTTCCCAATAATTTTCGAGATGTTTTGCGCAATAAATTCTTGCGATTGCAGTTGCAGGAATGGTGGCAAAAAATCTGGCGCATTCTATTTTACTTAATTCGGATATCTTTTGGGATAGTTTTAATTGCTTCTCTCATTTTAATTCTGGTGGGAATTACAATTGCACTTTCCAGCATGAACGATAATGATAGCGGCGGCGGTGGAGGGGGCGATCGCGGTGGCGGATTTTTCTTTTTTCCCTATTTTTGGGACGATTTATTTTGGATATTTTACTGGAATGACGAACCTTACTACCGCAGGCGCGATCGAGTTGCTAGCAGTCAAAAAAATGAGATGAATTTTCTCGAAGCAGTATTCTCATTCCTTTTTGGAGATGGCAATCCCAACTATAATTTAGAAGAGCGCAAATGGAGCAATATTGCCACAGTAATTCGTAACGATCGAGGCGCGATCGTCGCCGAACAAATCGTCCCCTATCTCGACAATCTCGGAAAGGGATACGAGCGAGAATATGAAGAATATATGCTGCCAGCTTTAGCGCGTTTTGACGGTCGTCCAGAAGTCAGTCCCGAAGGGCAAATAGTCTACCATTTCCCGCAACTGCAAACCACAGCAATTCAAGAAAACACCCAACAAGTAGCGACTTATTTGCGAGAATTTAAATGGCGTTTCAGTAATGCCAGCTCCGGACAAATTATGCTAGCAGCAGGTTTGGGCGCGGTGAATTTTGTCGGTGCATTAATTTTAGGTAACTTGTTAACTAAAGGTGCGCTTGCAGGTGGATTTATAGCTGCTATTTATCCGGCAATCCTAATTTACGGTATCGGGTTTTTGACAATTCCTTTAATTCGCTACTTCTGGATTCAGTGGAAAAATAGCAAAATAGAAGCCCGCAATCAAGAGCGGCGGCAGCGAACGGATTTGTTAAACAAACCTAATGCTAACTTGCGGAAAAAACTTGCTTACGCTCGCGAATTTGCAGCAGAAAATGTTATAGCAGAATCAGATTTAGCTTATACAACAGAAACAGAATTAACCCAACAAGAACTAGAACAGTCGGACAAAATAGATGCCGAATGGCAGAAAAGGCTCGATCGAACAGGTTCGTAGTAAGGACTTTAGTCCTTATCCGCGATCGTCGGAAGGACTGAAGTCCTTACTACAAACAATTTTTATTACAGGCAATTGAATTGTAATAAGCAGTTGAAATCTAAGATTTGAGAACGATCGACTATTTAATTACCGCCCACTGCATCACGGGCGCAAGAGGTTTCCAACCGAGAAAAGAACCGATCGCCCCCGTTCTTTCAATACCAATTTTAATTAATTCTCCCCCATATCGATCGTGCCACTGCAAAACTTTCAACTCGCTTTCTACAGTCACCGCATTTACCACTAATCGCCCGCCTTCACCTAACGCATTCCAACAAGTTTCTAACAAGTCGTCAGAAGTGACACCACCACCGATAAAAATTGCATTTGGCCCAGGCAAATTTGCTAAAGCTGCCGGCGCTTCTCCCGCGATAATTTGAAGTTCGGGAACACCCAAATTAGAGGCATTTTCCGCAATGAATTGCAATCGAGTAGGATGGCGTTCGATCGCAATTGCCCGACACCGGGGATGAGTGCGCATCCATTCGATCGCGATCGAACCGCAGCCGGCACCTACATCCCACAGCAATTCACCCGGAATCGGCGCTAAAGTTGATAGCGTAACCGATCGCACTTCCCGCTTCGTCAACTGCCCGTCGTGACGGTAAGCAGCATCCGGCAAGCCTGAAGTGCGGGGAAACAGTAGAGTTTCGCGATCGGGCGCAACTGCGATCGCGATCGCATTCAAATCTGCCAAATCCGGTGCATTCCAGGCTGCTGCAACCCCCTCGATCCGGCGTTCCAAATCCCCTCCCATCCGCTGGAAGGCAGTCATCAAACTGCTGCCAAACCCCCGCTGTGTCAAGAATTGAGCAACCTTAGCAGGCGTGTGGCGATCGGCACTCAACACCAGCAAGCGCGCGCCCGGATATAGAGAAAGTGCGATCGCTGCGATCGGACGATTTGTCAAGCTGAAAGTCTCAACTTCCGCCAAAGCCCAGCCCAGACGCGCGCAAATCAGGCTGAAAGCCGATGCTGCGGGAATTACAGTCATTTCGGCAATGGGAATCCGGCGCGACAGGGTGACGCCGACACCGTGACACATCGGATCGCCTGTTGCCAGCACGCACACAGATTGTCCCCGGCGGCGGATGATTTCATCTACTGTCGCTTGCAGCGGCGACGCCCACGGCAGTTTTTCGCGGGTGTCTTCTGGGGGTAGCATGGCGAGGTGGCGGCTACCGCCGACAACAATTTGAGCTCGATCGAGGTGCGATCGCGCGATCGCGCTTAATCCCGAAAGTCCGTCTTCACCGATTCCTACTACCGAAAGCCATTTTTGCATTGCGATCGAACTGTTTGTTACTACTTAATATCAATTCTAAAGTTTGGGAAATTAAATATAGAAAACATACTGTAAATTATATCAATTCCGGTTGCACTGGAATGATATAGAGGACACGGCAGTGCCGTGTCCCTACCTGCGATATTTCTCTACCTCACGCTTTCTGAAAACTGCCGTATGCTTTGAAACCCTTCTTCCTCCTTCCTTCTTCCTCCTTCCTTCTTCCTCCTTCCTTCTTCCTCCTTCCTTCTTCCTTCTTCCTTCTTCTTATGACTGCTCAAATTTGTGAGAAACTTATTTTCGACGGCCGGGAAACATCTATATATTTTTGTCCTCCTTTACCCGATCGCCATCCAAGTATCATTCAGTTAGAACCTCAAAATATCGAGTGCGATAATTCTGTAATTGGTTCAACTGCTTGCGGGCGAGGTTATCTCGGCATCTGGGCGATCGAAAACGGGCATTTTTATCTAGTTGACTTGGTTGGTCAATACAAAATGACTGACAAACAACCGATACTTGCTGACTGGTTTAGCGGTACGATCCGAGTTCCGCAAGGAGAACTTATATATTTCGATCGCACTGGTTTGAAAGTCTACGATCGAGAAATTCATGTGACAATTGAAAAAGGCAAAGTTATGCGATCGGAGTTCGTCGATAACCGCTCAAATCGATCGAGTCAAAAAATTGATAATTAGATCGTATCGCGTTGCCCCGGATCGTTCGATCTGACGCTTTTTAACCGTAATCGACCATCAATTTGGTTGAAGATCGAAATTCGACACCCAGGATGACGTAAGTACGTTGAGAGCACCTTGACAGGGCTTGGTTAGGGGGGGTCAAAGAGTGTTGCATTCTTTTAGAGAAATGGTATAATTTGATTTTTGTCGAAACAGTTGAATTTGCGAACTAAAGTCCTGACTGCGAACTAATCTGATTCACCCCACAAAATCGATCGCGCAACGGATGTACCATTGTTTCCATGAGTCGATCGAGCGCTGCCTCCAGATTGTGACAAAAACCCGTATGGATTCTTGATGTTTGAATAATTGTACTTCGGGGTGCGACAATCCAGTGAAAGCGTTCTCTGTGCGGTAATTGCCCGATCGGTCCTGCTTGTTTTCCGCCAGCGCAGATGATAGGAATCACGGCTAAATGATGCCGAATTGTTGCTAAATCCACTGTCGGATCGATCGCCAGCAATCTTGTTTCGTTGACTTCGATGCGCGCCGCCAGAAATTTTTGACTGCCGCAAGAAACGATCGCCCCCACATTCACAAATTCTTCGCGTTCGACCCTGGGAACGACGCGGATAATAGCATAATCATACATGAAGCGCTCTGGCACTAATAGCTTCCTCCAAAAAAGTACGCGGCTGTTCTAATCGATTCAGCAGATAATTTAGATAGGCATCCCGATGTTCACTAGTTCCGCTAAACGGAGAGTTTTCTACCAGCCAAGCATCAGGAATTAATTTTACAATGCGCTCGATCGAATCTGCTGTCAACTGCGAACTGATTTTTGAGTCTGCCGCTTGCAAATTGCCTGCAAAAGGCAGTAAAACGTGGTCTTTAACTGCGCTAAAAGGATCGCGACTGCGATCGAGATAATTTTTCCAAGTATGATGGAAATACAGTGCAGCCCCGTGGTCGATCAACCACAGTTTTTTGTGCCAGATCAACATATTCGCATTGCGCGGCGTGCGATCGATATTAGTTACAAAAGCATCGAACCAAACGATTGCTGAAGCAAGATCCGCCTCGCACTTTTCCACCACAGGATCGAACGTCACCGAACCTGGAAGATAGTCGAGGGCGAGATTTAAGCCGCCACTCGCCCGAATTAAGTCTTGAATCTCCGGATCTGGTTCGGTGCGTGCCAAATCGATATCGAGTTCGACAAACACAATTTCGGGAACCAGAAATCCCAATTCACGAGCAATTTCTCCTGCGATTAACTCGGCAATCAAAGCTTTGCTTCCCTGGCCAGCGCCGCGAAATTTTAGCACGTACATTCCATCATCGTTTGCTTCTATAATTGCTGGCAGCGATCCGCCTTCCCGCAGGGGAGTGACGTATCTTGTAGCAGTTACTGTTCGCAATTTCATAAGCTGTAATTAATCTAGACAACTGTCAATTGTCAATTGTTTAACTTATCAATTCTAAAGAATAATGTTGAATAATTAGGACTTTCATTCATGATTCTTTCTTCTACTTGTTTCATGCCGAGTCTTGTTGCTACTTTTTGCGATTCTAGATTCGGTCGATCGCAGCTTGCAATCAGATAGTTAAAACCAAGTTCGTTAAAACTATACTCCAAAATTTTAGTTGCTGCTTCAGTAGCGTAGCCTTTTTTAGTTGCTGTCGGCAGCAATGCGTAACCCAATTGCGGCTGCGGTTCGCCAAAAAAATACCACAAACACACAAATCCAATGATTTCTCGATCGCTTTTCGTCTCGATAAACCAGATACCTAATTTCTCTTCGGCAAACAGTCGCGCGTTTTCGGCTAACATTTCTGCGACTTTTTCCAGCGACCAGATTTCATTATCGCAAAGATATCTCCTCACATAGGCATCAATCAAAATTTCGTGAAGCTTGTTGATGTCGTTATTTGTAATTGGTTTTAAAATTAATCTTTGAGTTTCAAACATCATGTAATCGCCTCGATCGAGCTGAAAACTTGCGGTGAACTTCGATATGGCTCCAAACGAAGAATTTATCAAGGTGGTCAGTAACCCGAATCTATTATTATACACTTTGCCCAAGTTGTTGTTGAATTTAGCTATAAAAATTTACATATCGGAATATCGAAAATTAATTTTTTATAATTATAATTATGGTAAACAAGTTAGTGCGATCGCCCCTGACTCAAATTAAGAGTTGTTTGGGACGATCGCCCTCGATCGAACTAACTGCCGGCCTGGATAAAATACCAAACATTGAAATAATTGATGTAGATGCAAATTACTGATATATCTAAACAGCTTGAGGCTGGCAGCCAAATAAATCAGATGAAGATTCAAAAGCACCTTTGTTGAGAATCAAATGCCGCTCGCCATCCCGACCAATTAACCCTTGTCGCTGCAATTTTCCCAACATTCGAGTTACAGTGACTCGCGTCGTGCAAATAGCATTAGCAATATCCTGATGTGTTAACCGAACATTCAATCGAGTCCCCCCAACAACAGGTTGACCGAATTCCTGTTTTAACAGTAATAAGAGGTGATACAAACGGTCTTCTACCCGTCGTTGTCCCGCGATCGCCAAAATCGCTTCTATTTGTCGCAACCGCCTGCCCATTTGAGGTAACAACTCGTGAGCTAATTGAGGAGAACCCTCTATTTCCACCATTGAATACCATATCAGATAGACATCTGATGTTGCCGTAGCCCGGTAAGTTTGCAAGCCAGTCAACCACAACCCAAAACACATTGAAGGTCCCACCCAACCCAATAATCCTTCTTCCCCTGTCGGGTAAAGCGTACTGAGTTGAACTAAACCTTGACATACTCGCCAAATTCCCTGGGACGTAAGAGGAATTGTTTCCCCTTTGCCATAGAAATGCAAGTTTCGATTCGCGCCCGTGTTATGCTGGATTTCTCCTGAAACTATTTGAGAAGTTAGCGGCATACGTGTTATTTCCAGCCCAAAAACACTGGTCTGAGATCTATGGCTCTCACTGTAGCCTACCAAGGTAAAGGCTTGGTAATCTTTAGGTTAGCGGAAATATAAGTTTTTGGAAAAAGTTAGTTGAGAGTTGTCAGCTCGAAGAAAGAAGAAAGAAAAAGTAAGTTGCATTTTACCTGTTATCTGTTGCTAGGAAAGAAAAAGTAATACTAAATAGGGAGAAAGGAAACCCCTTTGCCAATCTTCTGTGTAGAGTGCGTCGCCACAAATAACTATCGGTGCTGCTCGCGCTTGCTGCACCAAATCGAAGAAACTTCTAAAATAATCGAAGCAAATATCTCAAAATAAAAGTAGGATTTTTCATGGCCGATCGACTAATTAGGGCTACAGCAGCAGAAGGCGGAATTCGCGCTGTAGGCGTCATTACTACCCGCCTGACTGAAGAAGCGCGGCGGCGGCACAAGCTATCCTACGTTGCTACCGCAGCCCTCGGTCGCACGATGTCAGCAGGGCTGTTGCTAGCTTCCAGCATGAAGCGCCCCGAATCGAGAGTCAACATCCGGATCAAAGGAGACGGCCCCTTGGGCGGGCTGATGGTGGATGCGGGACTTGACGGAACAGTGCGGGGTTATGTTGACAATCCCGAGGTGGAACTGCCGCCCAATGCTAAAGGCAAACTTGATGTCGGAGGGGCAATCGGAAGCGGCTATTTATACGTAGTGCGCGACGTAGGATACGGCTACCCTTATTCGAGTACCGTAGAACTGGTTTCTGGCGAAATTGGCGACGATATCACTCACTATTTGGCAACTTCGGAACAGACACCTTCGGCTTTGGTTGTGGGGGTATTTGTCGGGGCCTCTGGCGTGCAGGCGTCGGGGGGAGTGCTGCTGCAAGTTATGCCCAAGGCGGCTTCTGACGAAGAACTGGTGCAAACTTTAGAATCCAGAGTAGCAGAACTATCCGGCTTTACGCCCCTATTACAATCGGGCAAGACTTTGCAGCAGATTCTCGAACAGTTGCTGGGAGATATGGGTTTGGAAATCTTGCCGGAAACTCAGATGGTACGCTTTCATTGCGGCTGTTCGTTCGATCGAGTTTTGGGTGCTTTAAAAATGCTGGGCGAGGCCGAACTTCAAGACATGATTGAAAAAGACGATGGGGCTGAAGCTACTTGTCATTTCTGTGGGGAGGTTTACCAAGCTAGCAGCGACCACTTAGCCGAACTCATCGGCGATTTGCGATCGAAATCCGGTTCTTGAGTGACGATCCTACACCAACCTGCTTCGGTTATGGTGTAGGCTTCTGGGGCACTTTGAGATTAGTTATTCGCACGCAAAAACTCGAAAAAAAACCGGGTTTTTATCAGAAACCCGGCCAGCACACTCACAAACAATCTCAACCTCGATAGAGCCTTAGTTCTTCAACAGCTTCATCCCCATTTTCACCTTGTCCATAATCGTCTTTTGCGACACGCAAGTAATCAGACACAACTTGCCGCAATTCAAAGTAGCTTCGCGGATTTTCTGCGCTTTTTCACCGTACCAAATAGCGCGGGCGCTTTGCTCTTTCACATTACCGATCACCGGATATTCATCGCATAACTTCACGTCACCGCGCGTATCGATCCAGTAATTGCGCAGTCCTACGCGACAGGGGCGAGTCGAATCTGGAGCTTTTTCTTCCTGGAAGTGAGGTATCATCAAGCGCAACACTTCATCACTGTTCATAATCGGCGCACCCTCTTTCTTCATCTCAATCAAGCGCTCGATTACCCGTGCAAATTCCTCCATATCTTCTTGTTCGATCCACAGTTCCTCGTAGGTTTCCCGAGTCCAGCGGTTGACTGGTTGGAAATTCACCGTCGTCGCCCCAATTCCCTGAGCCCAAGTAACTATTTCCGGCAAGTGGCGGAAATTGAGCCGGTTCATCGTCGGTTTGACGTTGATGGGAAACAGGACGTTTTGTTTTTCCTGTTCCGCACGCAGGTAGCCGATACCTTTAGACAGTCGATCGAACAATCCCGGTTGACCGCGCAAGTAATCATGCAATTCTGCATTCGGTCCGTCAACTGACATATTGACATTAAAAGGACGCGCTGCCACTGTTTTTGCCGCATTTTCCTTGGTCATGCAATAGCCGTTTGTCGTCACGCCCGCATGAATGCCGTTTTTATTGGCAAAAGCCAACAAGTCTAGAAAACCTTTTTTAATATAAGGTTCGCCACCGCTAAAGTTGATTGAAAATTCGCCCACAAATTCTTTGATGCTCAAGAGGGCATTTTGCCACTCTTCGATCGTCATTTCATCTTTATATTCTTTGAGCCGCCAATACTCGCACTGACGGCATTTTACGTTGCAGTGTTCGTTGACAATCCCGTAAAAAGTTACTGGGCTGGTAATATCATATCCGGTATTAATTCGCAGCGATTCAGCTACTGCACTTTGAGTGTGCTTGATGCCAAGTCTGGATAAAGTTAAAGCATCCATGTATTTTTCCCCTTAAGAACTGTTAATTAACTGCCTTTTATCGAACTTAAGCCCCGTACTTTTTATTGCCATTCTTTGCTAGTTAGACCGCGCTTACCAAGTTAAGAGCTTGTCACAAGAGCGCACTCCTTTGCTCCTCTGGATTTTTTTGCAATCTATCAATTTAGATTGAGTTGCTTTTGGAGACTTCGGTATTGCCTATGGCTAGCAAGTACGTATGCACCATCCTAAAAGCTAAATTTAGGTAGTGCCACATATTTTTCAAATATTTATAATGTTAAGCAGTGTAATATATTAAAATTACAAATGGGTCGAGAAAAATTTTGTCAAAATAAGGAAACTTAGCTTAAAGTTTTGAGGGAATTAAAGATATTTCCTCCACTTTGTGTAATGTGTCGTAATTTTTCTTAAATTTTTGTAACCCCAAGGGGAGGTTTTTTAATAAAAGAACTCAGTATAATTGCGTAAGCAAGCAGTAGCATAAATTAAATTTATAATTAAGTAGGAAGTTAGCATAACGTGAGCTTCACACAAGCTTTACAATATATATCGGTTCTCACCAACGCAAAGTAGACCAGATGCTGTGAATTCCACGATGGAAGAGTATTTGTGCGTACCTCACCTACATGAGTTTGACTATTCATTAAGACATCGATTAAAGCCGTCTATCAGGACGGGGCTGTCAACCCAATTTTTCGGTAACAATGCGACGCTATTTTCACACTCTCCAACTTTTCTGGGCCGCAGCAATCTCTGCTGAACTCGAATACCGCATTAACTTTGTCCTCGCAGCCCTCAGCAGCTTGGGAAATTTAGCAGGTAGCATCTTCGGGCTGTTTTTGTTCTACCGTACCGGCTACACTTTTGCTGGCTGGAAGTGGGAAGAAGCTTTAGTTGTACTCGGTATTTTTACTCTCTTGCAGGGCTTTTCCTCCACTTTTCTCGCCCCCAACCTCAACCGTATTGTCGATCGAGTGCAGCAAGGTACCCTCGATTTTGTGCTTCTCAAACCCATCAATTCTCAATTTTGGCTGTCTGCTAACACGATTTCCCCTTGGGGAATGCCCGATTTAATCTTCGGTGGTGTATTGTTGGGATATGCTGCTAACAGATTGCAACTGCCGATCGCCAACTATTTCTTAACAATAATTCCGCTGGTATTTAGCGCGATCGCTCTTTACAGTATCTGGTTTATGTTAGGTGCGATGAGTATTTGGTTTGTCAAAATTTACAACGTTACTGAAGTGCTCAGAGGATTGTTAGAAGCTGGTAGATTTCCGATGGCGGCTTATCCCGCTGCGTACCGTTTTTTCTTTACTTTTGTGGTTCCCGTTGCTTTCTTAACGACTGTTCCTGCTGAAGCCATGCTGGGTAGGGTAGAAATCGCTTGGATTGCAGCGGCGGGAATACTGGCGATCGCTCTTTTCTTCACCTCTAGCTATTTCTGGAAATTTGCACTCCGCTTTTATACTAGCGCTTCTAGTTAATTAGGGGAATCTGGCTCTGATGAATTATTAACTTTTATCAACTACTTTTGGTAAAAAGAGTTGAAAAAAACTTGACTGATTTTTGTGCTTCAATTTTAAAGCCAAACAGGCACAAAGCCCAACCCAAAATACACATTCCAAAAAGTGGCAGAAAGATCGGTCCCACAGATCGATCGACCAGCCAAGCCAACAAAGCTAATACCCCGATACTACCTGGAGTCCACAGCCAAAAAATCATAAATATTATCACAGATAAATGAGGGAGCATTTTAATTTTGACGTAGCAACCAGATTCTTGAGGGTAGATTTCGCCTGTAATTTCCGGTAAAAATGAATTTCTGTACTTAATATTGCGACGGATTTTAAAAGTGTTCCCCGACATAATTCCCTGATAGGGTTTTCTGGATTTTTGGAACTGCAGTACCTCCCTCCATGTTTTGGGAGGCTCAATAATTTCATCCAGCTTTTGCCAAACTTCGGAAAAAGTTAAATCGGTAGCAATTTTTAAAGTTTCAAAAGGTAGCAAGGACTTGTATAATTTAATAATGTTATTCATGGGGACGCTCCTGCTATTTAAAATCAGCATTCAAAAACAGCATTCAAAAACAGCATTCAAAAACAGCATTCAAAAGCTTATATTCAACAGTTGCCTGCAAAGGTCGATCGGGGAACTCATTCAGGCAAAACAAAAAAACTTTTCCCGACCGGAATCACAATACCAGTATATTGCATAATAAACATTTGGATGCTGTAAATGCCTTCAATCGAGTCAAAATTCCACCAACAATCTCCAATGAAAACTCCGAAGCAGATATTGTTCCTCAAAGGTCGATCGCTCGCCACCATCACTCTCAGTATAATTGCTGCAGTATCGAGCATTTCGCCAGCGTTTGCCACCCCTCCCCGCAATCCCGACAAAGAGGAAACTTGCGACATTCTCGTAGCAGGTGGCGGACTCGCAGGTGCGGCTACTGCTTATGAAGGTTTGCTGGCCGGCCGTACTGTTTGCATCACTGAAATTACGGACTGGGTAGGCGGTCAAATCTCCTCTCAGGGAACCTCCGCCCTTGACGAAAGAGAAACTCAAAGATCTCGCTTGTTTTTCCCCCGCGGTTATCTGGAATTGCGACAGCGAATTAAGGAACATTACGGTCGCCTAAATCCCGGCGGCTGTTGGGTTAGCTATTCTTGTTTCATGCCTTACAACGGCCACAAATTGCTATTTGAAATGTTGCAATCTGCCGCTAGCAGAGGTAGAGGTACTCTTAAATGGTATCCGAATACTGTTATTAAAGAACTGGAAATCACCCCGGCTGTTGCGACAAATGCTGTCAGCGGACAACAAATAAAAAGTGCGATCGCGATCCAACACAAACCTGCTCCCAATACTCCAACAGTCAACACTGAAACTCTGTCTCAAGTTATCGAAGATGCCTATCGCTACGAAAATTCCCCGCGATTTAATAAAAATATTATCCGCTTTATTCCTAAATCTCAGACCCCCCCTAACCCCCCCTTGTAAAGGGGGGGAACCGGAATTTCCACCCCCGTGTAAAGCGGGGGAACCGGAATTTTCCCCTCTACTAACTCCCCCGTG
>JBOFTL010000649.1:0-4688 GCA_051652045.1 Microcoleus sp.
CAATCAATTGCATCACGCGAAGATCTGTTAGTATCCCAGTAGTCCCAGACATAACAGGACCAAGGTTGTTGAACGATATCTGATCCCATCGAGGTAATCCTTTTGCATCAGAAGGGACTAACGAGGTAAATGCGATCGCGGGTTGAGCGACCAACAAAAAAACTGAATAAAAAACCAGAAATACGGACAGAATGCGTTTAATCACTTCGTCCCCCAGGAGAGTAATTGACTAACAGTTTTAGTTGGAACATTTGCTTGAAGAGTTGCTGAATCTAATGTTTTACCTATCCTTAGTAAATAGACTAAATCATTTACCTTCCGCCACATTACAGATTGATATCCAATCTGCTTTTTGTTTTTTGCAACAACTAAGCCACGAATAAGAGCATTAGCTTGAGCATGGCTAGTGGTCGGCAAAGCTGGAGTAATAACCTTCGCGACTTGCTTTGGTTTTGGCAAAGATTGTCCAGAAAATGAAGAGATTGTCTTTTTGGGAGCAACAATTTTCGGATTGGCTTCTACAATCTTTGGAGTAGTTTTAGGCTCTGGCGATACAGAAGGAGGAACTAAAGTTATTTTGGGTTGAGGGGGGACTTCTGCGGAAACAGGGCTAGAATTTCCTCTAAGATCAATCACTACTGGCGGTGGCTTCGGAATATCTGAAACCATTGATATTGCTGGCGGCGTAGTTACAGCAATGGGAGACTCAGCCTGAACAGGAGTGAAACGTCTTTTAGGTCGTGTTGCCACAGATGACGTATGTGGCTTGATATCTAGCAAAGAGTAATCAGAAATTCCTCGATATGGCTTTAGCAAAAACTGATAATTCTTATTGTCACCAGTCAAGACAGACAGCATTGTAGTGCCATCCAAAGAATGTAAATTTCCTTGGAACTGAAGAGGGGAAATCATTTTCACATAAATACTTTGTGGCCCTTTCCGTCGTACAACAACTTGAGACGGATCCGACACCTGAACATCAATAATAGGTCCACCGCAATTCAGGAGCAAATCGACCCCAATCCCTTGAGCAACTTTGACAGTAAAACCACGTTCTGCACTATCGCAAGAAATTTCACGTCGCCCAAAAGCATTTGCAACAAATGGCATTGCAAGGACTGAAGAAAAAGCGATCGCGCTAAACAAAGAAATAGTTCGTTTCATTAATTTTGCTCCTCATCATCGTCATCCCATCCTTCGTCAACACAATCCAAAACTTTAAATGCATGAGCAAAAAAAGCTTCTATTTCTTGCAATGAATAATCATCAGATATTGAAACTTTAAATTCTTTACCATCCAACAATTGAAAAGAAGATTCAAAGACAAAAGTATTCTGAAAATCCTTCCAAATATTATCAGTCCAATCGTACAGGATAGCTGAAACATTAGGACCAGTTGGACTATGGTCTTTCATGTATACTGCGGTATAGGTGGCCCCACGGTTAGGTAAGAACTTTCTGTATCCAGCATTTTCTAAGTCATCAATCGAAACAGCGTTAAATTCTTTTCTCATGATTTGTTCCTACAACGAAAAACCTTGAGCAGCGATCAATTTAATTGATCCATCAAATTTGAAATAACTACGATCGCCAGTAGGCCGACTGTTTAGAGCGCTAGATGCACGACCGATCATATTGTCTGCTGCATTAAGACCAAACTGAGTCACTAAGTCTTCATTACTACCAACGGAAGAATCTCCACTCAAAACTGTCCCTCCCACTCCAAGGGCAATGTTTCCTATATCTCTCAATAATCCACCTTTCCCAGGAGTGATTTGCTTGGCGACAATAGGGGCATTATCAGAAGCAGTAACCTGAATCCCATTTGGCGCATTATAATACTGCCCATTAATCGTAAACCCAGAAACAGTCAATGAGATTAAACCAGAGGTTCTAGATTGCTGTCTTGAATCTGGCTGAAGAGAAATAATTGCACCTTTGGGAATTGCGCCGAATTTTTGGCTAAGAGTAGCTTTGTAGGTGCGATTAGATATATCAAGCTCACGATTCCATGCTATCGGCTCTGAAAGCTTGGCTTTAGCCGTTTCCCCTTCAGTTACCGAATAAGAGCCAGTACCAGTTCTTGCAGGAGATGGACTAGAAGGTAAATCTCCTAGGTCAACCGAGGCTGGGGAATCATAGCCCAGGCTAGCAACCGAAACGGGAGCGGCAATCGGTTGAGAATAATTGGTTGGAGCAGAAGATCCACCGCCATCGACAATGACACCCAACGATGCAAGTCTTTTTGCCGCAGTCTCTGGGTCCTCTTGTGGCTGAACATTTTTGACAGAAGCGTAGAAGTCGGGCTTAGGCGAATAAGAGATTGGCTCAGAGCGAAAACTAGCACGGGGGATTGGTTGCGGAACACTTCGGGATGGGATGGATTGAACGGGCTGGCGATAGGCTTGCAATTGCTGAATTTGCGGACGAGCGACAGGAGGAGAAATCCGTCTTGGTCCAGTGTTGTTGGGTGCCGGGGACGGCGAAGGCTTGATTGGAATTGTGACGCCTTGCGGGGTGACAGTAGCGAGCTTTGCGTTCCCTTTGTCGATTTCATCCTTATCAGCGCTTGAGATGGGTTTGTCTGGAGAGGTCGGTTGATTAGAAGATGTTGCGATCGTTTGTGGACTTCCACCTCCATCTCTATTAGTAAGAAAATATGCAATCCCAATAACCAAAGTCCCAACAAGAAACGCAGAAATAAGTCTAGGCCCTGCCTTGGTAGAAGATGGACGCTCTTCCACCAAGTTGTTCATATCCTGTGCGCTAAGCAATGGGGGAGATGCTGCCGGAGAAGACTCTTCGACGAACGTATCCAGATCGTCCTCGAAATCATTGTCATCAAAAAAGTCTGTAGGAGAAAGTTGAGATTGAGTATTGATAGATTTTGTTTCTTGCATAATATTAGCCCTAATCAAAAATCAATTGGTTCAATGGATGTGATGCGAAGCCCTTTTGCAAGGACAGAATAAATCGCCTTATCAAAAGCAGATGCATTTTTGTTTAGTGGAGAGACGGGAACATCAACAGGCGTCATTACAAAAATCTTACGAAAACTATATGTAACAAGAGATTGTTTCTCGTCTTTTGACTGTTCAATCCAATCGGCAACAACTCGAACAGATATTTTTTTGCCTTCACTTTCCACCTTTGGTGAGCCCAAGTGACGAATAACCATTGTTCGTGTTCTTTTGCCATTTAGGTATGTAGGCAATTGATAATCTTTAATCAAGATATCAGCCCAAGCTTGTGCGAATCCAGGTTCCATTGCAAAACTAGCAACAAAAGGCCCAGTGGGAACCGTTTTGCCATTGCCTGCTTTTTGCCCTAAATCTTTTTGGGGTTTACCATTGTCCCCGGTAATTTCATCCCCCCAATTATGTGCAAGCAAAAGCCAGTCGCTCAAAAATGAACGGACTGTTTCCTCAGACCGGAAATATGGATTCTTTGCTTCAATTGGAATACCTTCTCCACTAACTGTCTGAACAAAAGATGGGGCATTAGAATGCTCTAAAGTATTGACTTTTCCACACATAACCATTTGTGTGATGAGTAAAACAAAAAAGCCTGCATTTCTTAAAAGATCGAACAATGGAGTTAAAGCATCCAAAGACCTTTTTTGTTTTTCATTTCTTTCATTAGAAACAACTTGCTGAAGAGAATCTGGGAGTAGAGACATACTTACTAACGGCTCCTAAAACGTGTCATACCTGCTAGAATCCCTCCAAGAATGGGGATTGCCATAGCACCTTGGCTAAACTGAGAAGACATACTGGCGATCGCACCAGAAGCTGAGAACTTTGCCATTTTATAGCTTGCGGCGGGCGCTCCTAGACCAAAAATTAACGCTGTCAATATATCTGAAAATCTTGTTATCTCAAGCCTTGAGATAATTAAGGCAGAAAGTGAAATCAGAATGATGTAGAAAAATTCAGCAAGCATAGCACCGAAAAACACGCCAGCCCAAGTGCCGAGTGCAGTGCTAGAAGAAAACGGGATAATTGTCCACGCACAAGCGATCGGAAACGTGATTATACTCAAGAAATAAATCGCATTGATACTATTGACATAAAGATGCTGAAGCATATGGAGGAGAGTCTTAAAAATGTTGAAAAACATCCCTCCTATTACCATATCGTCAACCGACAAAAATGGACCTAAAGGATTAAAAAAGCCTCCATCCTTAGTAGTTAGCTTCTCAAGTTCATTTTCAACCCCAACCTTGAATGCTTGTGTGTAATCATTTAAGAAACGAACTGTTGAAGCGCATGGACCAGAGCAAAATTTTTCTGCTTCCTTTTTAAGCTCTTCAGCATAAACCATTAACGAATTATAGCATTCGGTTTTAGTATAAAGAGCATCTTGTTCCTTTGTGATTCTAATATTAGGATCAGTCGGTCTTTCTTTCGATGGGAGCAAAACTGGAGGGGCAACAATAGCCTGACATTTCTCTTGCTCTCTAGCGATTAATGATTTAGCATGGTCACCGAGCATTGAGTCCTTAACAACTTCATTCAGCTTAATTCCTGCAATGGATTGCTCCATTAATCCATCTCGAAAATAATCCTTAATCCGCAAAGTATTATAGGCAAGGGACACCCCAGGAGAAGCGGATCCGCCAATAAGGTAAAGAACAAATAACAGAATTAAAATGGGTGCTATGAATTCTCTTGGGTCTGTCCCCTTAA
>JBOFTL010000650.1:0-1922 GCA_051652045.1 Microcoleus sp.
GTGTTCCTCACTATAAAACGCCGTAGAGAGAAACTTTTGGAGTATCTCGTTCGCGAAGCGTTCCCGAAGGGTAGGAAGATCTCGAGATCCTTAACAGGACTCAGATGCCCAAACTATATTGCACGCAATTAGTGTGGGAGCGTCACACTATCTGTGTGTGGTGTAAGGTGCGCACTGCAAGCCCTCTAGATAGAACTCTGCGTAAGTCCTGAGTCAGTCATCACCTGCAATGAGGTAAGGATCGCACACTTGCCATGTGCCAGTTGCGTCACTCCTGAGTGAGATCCGCTGCCTAATTCGGCGATCCGCACTTACCCAACCTGTGCCAGTTGCGTCAGTCCTGTTCGATTTAGCGCAGGAGGATGTCACAATACAGAAAAGTTAAACTAAAAACGGTATTTACTGGCGTGCATTACTCCCTTTGAAAGCGCGAATATGTTTCAAACAGCACTCAACCAAGGTACGACAGCAGCGGAGACAGCGCTTGACGTTGAACTCCGCAAGGTCTTTAAGGTATATAACGGCGAAACCGCAGTTCGCGGGGTTGATTTCAGCATTCGCCAAGGAGAATTTTTTAGCATTCTCGGGCCCAGCGGCTGCGGCAAGACTACGACTTTGCGTTTAATCGCAGGTTTCGAGACGCCATCTGCGGGCGAATTGATGATTCGCGGCCAGTCGATGACCAACACTCCCGCTTACCGCCGCCCGGTAAATACAGTGTTTCAAAGCTATGCTTTGTTCGGACACCTGAATGTTTGGGACAACATCGCTTTTGGACTGCGGATTAAAAAGTTGGGGAAATCGGAAATTGAGGAACGGGTACGGGAAGCTTTGCAATTGGTGAAAATGGAATCTTTCGCCAATCGGTTTCCGGGGCAAATGTCGGGAGGCCAGCAGCAACGGGTTGCATTGGCGAGGGCTTTGGTAAATCGACCGGCGGTGTTGCTGTTGGATGAACCTTTGGGAGCTCTAGATTTGAAGTTGCGCAAGCAGATGCAGTTGGAACTGTCGAATTTGCATCAGGAATTGGGAATGACCTTTGTGATGGTGACTCACGATCAAGAAGAGGCGATGAGTCTTTCCAATCGGATTGCGGTGATGCACGAGGGCCGGATCGAGCAAATCGGTTCTCCTGAAGAAATTTACGAGTGTCCGCAAACGCCATTTGTGGCAGATTTTATTGGGGATACGAATTTGTTTGCAGGTAAAGTAGAGTCGATCGACAAATCAACTCTCACAGTTCGCACTCAAGCCGGCCTCAAAATTATCGTCCAGCAATCGGATATGTGGAACGGTGTTACCGGTGATTCGGTAGCGGTTAGCGTGCGCCCGGAAAAAGTCTATTTGAACCTCTACCAGCCGGAAGTTTCGGTCAACTGTTTTGAAGGGAGGCTGCAAAATATTATGTACATGGGAACGCACGTTCATTATGTAGTGCAGTTGAACTCGGGCGATAAGATGACTGTACGCCAGCCAAATACCGGCGGTTCTTTTCCCGACCCGCACACGCCGATTTATGCTTATTGGGGAACTACTGACTGTCTTGCTTTGGCCGATCGAAATTAGATAGTTGATAGTTGATAGTTGAGAGTTGAGAGTTGAGAGTTGAAAATCGGTCAATTCCTCAATCGCCCATCCCAAATCTCAAATCTGGTAATTTACCTATCTCAAAGCTGTCAATTCCCCAATCTAAAATCTCAAATCAGTCAATTCTCCAATCCAAAATCCAAAATCCAAAATCCAAAATCCAAAATCTAAAATCGAACAGTGTCTCTGACAAGCTTACAAACTCGCAGAATTTCCAGGCTCAATGCTGCACGCCGTCAGTTCATCAAAAACTCGGTAGCGGCAATGTCCGGCTGGGCATTTTCGAGTTGCGGCTGGAGGCTGGCCGACTTACAATCTGCCCCCCGCGTCCGAGG
>JBOFTL010000651.1:0-2989 GCA_051652045.1 Microcoleus sp.
GACGGATCGGCTCATAGGGTAGAGGCGATCGTCCTTCACGGTTGAGATTGGCCAGTGAGTTTGGATGTGGCAAAATTTGTTTTAATAAACTATCCCTATATTCTACACACTTATTGAAGAAAATCTACTCCAACCAAAATCCTTTGCTTATCTTCCGCTCTCCTGAGTGCCCGTGCCAGTGCTGCCACTGCGTTGGGGCGATTTTCTGCAAGGGCAAGAAGTGCGGTGTCGGTAATTTTGGGGAGTTCGACGAGGTGCGCAAAAGTATCCATGATTTCTCTCCTGTTTTTGTTCAATCTGGTCCAGACACCTTCCAGCCATTGGCTAAAAGGTTAATTTTCATACAAAGCCCTGAAATTTCGTCGTCACATTTAATAGTAAGATTTTCCTGATAGTAGAAGCCAATGCCGCCATCTAAAAGCTTTGCGGTGTATTCTTTCGGGCTGGCAATGACGTTTCTTTCTGATCTCTGAATTCTCTGCTTCATAAAACCTACGCAAATCTAGACAAATAGACTTAGCTGTTTAATTCCCGCTTCAACCTGTGGGGACGACCCTACACAGTCCACGAGCGTTCTAATACCGATAGCCATCGGCAATGTTGGCCAGCGTGCAATATTGATACTGGCATTCAGATCTCGGTCTTTCACAACACCACATCCACCACATTGATAGATTCGCTCCTTCAGTGGCATATCTTGTTTGTGTCCACAATCGGAGCACATTCGACTACTGGGAAACCATCTATCAATAATGGTGAGGATGAAACCATGAAAGATTTGCTTATAACCCAACAACTCTCTAAATCGATACAACCCTAATGTACCAATAGCTTCAGCTAATTTGTGATTAGCCATCATTCCTTTGATATTAAGGTCTTCGATTTTAATTTCTTGATAGGTCTTAGCTAAACGAGTCGTTTCTTTTTGTAAGAAATCTTCTCGAATATTGGCAATTGCAAAATGTTTCTTTCTTAAGCGTTGAAAGTATTGTTCGCCAGACTTGCTGGTCTTAATACGTTTTCGACGGTTGCCTATCTGCTTGTTCCGATTCCTGAATTGGAATAGTCTGAGCTTGGATTTCGCTTGTTTGATAGACTTTGGAGATTCAATTACAGATCCGTCGCTTAAGGTCGCAAAACACTTGATGCCTAAATCGATTCCAACCACTGACGCAGTATGTTGCATTTCGGGAAGCGGTTCAGCATTCACCATAAATGAAACAAACCATTTTCCAGCTTCACGACTAATCGTAAAAGTTTGAGACATGCAACTATAAGGAATCGTTTCCTTGAGCCTATATGTCCCCAGCGTTGGGATTTTAATGGTCTTTCCAGCCTTGATAAGCTTCAAACCATTTGCATCATCAACGGTAAAACTGCATTGATGGCGTTTTGATTTAAAGACTGGCATTTTTGTCAATCCTTTACGCCATCGACTAAAAGCATCGCCTAAATCCCTGAACGCATTCTGATAAATCCGAGAGGACAGATCGTTGCACCACGAAAATTCAGGACGAGCTTTAACGTGATTTGTAAAGACCTTTTTGATAGCACCCAACCGTTTAGAGTCAGATGCTTTAACTTCAGTAAATGACCACGAGTCTTTAAGCAGAGAAAGACCAAAATTATAAACAAAGCGGCTATATCCTGCACTTTGGCAGAAAAAACTTTGCTCTTTGTTGTTTAACTTCAATTCTCTCTTTATTGCAAGCATGGTATTTATTTGGTGTGATACAATCATATCACGAAAAAAGTGAGGCGCAAGTATGGCAAGTCATAGATTCACGGTAGACTTAAACGATGCAGAGCATGAAAAGCTTTTACGGATTTGTGAAGTTGAGAATCTGAGTCGAACGAAGGTTATTGCTAAGTTGATCAAAAACAAACGAATCCAGGGCATTGACGACAAGGATTAATCAGGCTTGTCTAGCTTTTTGGATTCTTATTTAACTCGCCCCCTTCTTATATATCTAGTCTGCCCACTTCCAATCCTATTTGATCAGTTCCGCACCATCTTCGGTACATTGCACAACAGCGCAATCAGGCTGAGTATCCGGGGTGATCACAACTTGAGCCGACGCCGCGAAGCCGATCGCGATCGCCGCACAAGTCCCGAAAACGGCATAAGCAGCTAGTGGCAAAAGACATTTGAGGTTGTACATTTTTTTGTTTTCCGTTGATTACTTACTTAGAATGCCCACGGGAAAACCGGATTGATCACCAAATCTGAAGAAAAACGATCGCCAAGTCAAATATAGCTGAAACCCTTATGCAGTAAAGCATTGACGGATTCATTCATCAATGCTTTACTCAACCCATGCATTACTTAACCCACTAATTAAGTAATGCAGCAATCAATGCAGTAATGGAGCAATGCATTATGCCAGTAATCGCGATCGCCAATCAAAAGGGAGGCTGCGGGAAATCGACCACAGCGGTACATTTGGCTTATTGGCTACAGCCCCAAGGCCCCACCATCTTGATTGATGCTGATGCCCAGCAGAGCAGTTCTCAGTGGTTGGGGGGGATGAGTGAGCCGCCACCATGTGAGGTGATGCGATCGCCCGATGATATCCTCGAAAAAATTCCAGTAATCGCAGATCAATATAAATATGTGATCGTTGATGGACCTGCCAGCCTTTCGGAGATTACAAGGGCGATATTATTTTGTGCTGACATAGCCGTCGTGCCCTGTCAGCCCACTGGAGTTGATTTAAGGTCTGCGTCCGATGCGGTTCGCCTCATTGCCCAGGCGCAAAGTGTGAGGGGTGGGCAACCGATCGCCACAGCATTTCTGAGCAGAGCGGTAAAGGGCACCAAATTAAAGGATGAGGCGATCACGCTTCTCCAGTCCACCAACGGCATTAGGCTACTTCGGTCGGTCGTGCATCAAAAACAGGCGATCGCGGATACGTCAGGTCAAGGTGCAACAGTATGGGATCTTGGCGGTCGGGCCGGGGCTGAGTCGGGCCGTGAGTATGTTCGGTTA
>JBOFTL010000652.1:0-2969 GCA_051652045.1 Microcoleus sp.
TAAGCCTCCATATCTCCGTCAAAATCTTCGCGAATCGCGCCGCAAATAATCCCCATTGCTTTAGCGTTACCGCCGTAAGCTTTGTGGATGGCTTTTAGGGCCTCGTCGTCGATATCGATATTGCGACTGGAAAAAAACAGGTGCCACACCGGTTCGGCTAAACCGGGTAGCAGGTAGTGTTCCACTGTGACATCCGAGTCGCACAGCCTGTCACGGCTGGTAACCAGCGTCAGCGACTGCACCGTCGAGGCCCTAAAAGCCATCCACAAAGCTTACGGCGGTAACGCTAAAGCAATGGGGATTATTTGCGGCGCGATTCGCGAAGATTTTGACGGAGATATGGAGGCTTATTGGCTCGAACACAGCGACGATCCGCTGGTGGAAACAGATTTGAAAAATTTAGTTACCAGCCAGTTCGATCGACTCCAAGAGCTCGATCCGGAAGCTTACAAACTGCTGTGCCGCTTGGGTTGCTACCGCTACCAAGATGTGCCGACTGTTTCGGCTGAGGGACTGTTTTGTTTGCTGTGGGATGTACCCGAAGCCAGCCGCCGCCAAATGGTGAAATCTCTGTTGCACAGATCTTTATTGGAGTGTCAGAAGGGTGAATATTGGCTGCATCCGGGAATTCGGGAAGAAGCTATCGAGCGAATGTCGCCGGAAGATTGGACGACTGCTAATCGGAAAGCAGCGGAATTTTGGGCGCAAAGCGTTGAGAGTATTGAATCTATAGAAGATGCCCTGAAAGCTTTTGAGGCTTATTACCAATATGTTGCGATTAACAGTTTTGAGGATGCAGCAAATGTAATTATCAAAAAGATCAACACTCAATTTTCTACGGACGATCGCCTGGGCAGGGCTTTATTCAATTTGGGTTTATTGCAGCCAATTATCTCGGCAACAACCAGAATTGTTAACAATATCAGCTCGGATTATTATTTGAGCGGTTTGTACAGTATCTTAGGCGTTTGCTACCGGATTGAGGGCGATATCGAGCAAGCCGTTCACTGCCACCAACTGGCCGAACAAAAGTCGATGAGATGTTTGCAATCGCCGCCGAAGGGCAGCGATGCCGAAAGAATGAGGGAAAATTTAGAAACTTGGAAATGGAGTGCTTTACTGAATATAGGATTTTGTAAAATAGAATTGGGTGAATTCCCCGCAGCAAAAGAGATTTTTGTCAAGTTGAAATTTAAGGCAGATACCATTTCGATCGCCCGCGATTCGATCGATATCGGGCTGGCCTTTTTACATTCGCAGGCCGGGGAAAAAAAAGAAGCTGCTATTTTGTTAAAAAATATCGAATCCGAAATCGATCGAGAGGAGTTAGTTGTAACGGGATACAAGTTGATATTTTTAGCAGCCACCTACAAAAATCTAGGAAATGCCGATCGAGCTTTGTGCTGGTACTGCCAAGCTGTAACGCCGGTGGAGCAGAGCCAATACAATCCCGTTCAAACTGTCAAAGCCAAAGCTCACATCGGTATCGCAGAGATTTACCGAGACAGAAAAGACTTCGATCGAGCCTTGCTGCACCACTCGGAAGCCATCGAAATTCTGGATAAAGTTAATGCTAAATGCGGTTTGGCTGAGGCTTATTACCAGCAGGGAATTACTTATCAAATAATGGAGGAAACTGAAAAAAGTCAAGGCAACTTTGAAAAAGCAATCGAATTATTTGAGGAAATTACAGCCCCAAAACAAATCGAAAAAGTGCGATCGACCCTGGACAGCTACCAGCCTAAACCAGAAAAAATTCACAAAAAAGGAGAGCTAATAGTTGATAGTTGATAGTTGATAGTTGATAGTTGACAGGTAGGGGCGGTGCCCCCGTGCCCGCCCTCTTAGTTGACAATTGACAGCGAAGGTTTGTAAAAGCCTACAATTGACAATTGATGCTTGACAACTTTTCAAAGTACCTGAATCTTTGCTGAGGCAGAAACCGGGTTTTTGTGACAATACAAGTCGCAGTTTAAAAGCTTAAGAAAAACCCGGTTTCTTAAATCTAGATGCCCTCGATCGAGTACACCCGCCTATCGAATAATGGGAATCTTTCTGTAGTAGGAACTATAGATAACAGTATCACGAAGGAAATTTTGCATACCCTTCATCGGGCTGCAAAGATGCCTACATCATAGCTGTAATCAGCTTGATGTAGGAGTATGTCACCAAACAGTCTGCAGTCAGGCATCTGCGAGAAAACGCCCCTCATGCAACCGATATAACCGGACATGAGCTCGGTGCCAACAGATAGAATAAAAAAACACACACAAACATCAATTTTGTCACTATGAAACTCAAACGATTGGGACACGTAGCAGTTTGCGTGCAAGACATTGAAAAATCTGCCGAATTTTACCGAAACTTAGGTATGGAATTAGTTTGGCAAGATGCAGACTGGGCCTATTTGAAAGCAGGAAATGACGGACTGGCACTGTTGAGTCCGAGTTACAACCAAGCAGGAGCCCACTTCGGATTTGTATTTAACGATCGCGCTGAAATGGAATCAGCTTACGCACAACTAAAAGCCGACGGCATTTCCATCACGCACATTCACGAACATCGTGACGGTACGGCATCTTTCTACGGCAGAGATCCTGACGGCAACGGCTTTGAATACCTTTACGAACCGGCTTGAGGATAATTTTATCCCCCAGTGCGCCAAGGTTTTAAGAGCGTATCCGCTCGATCGACAGCGATAGGTAAGGCTTGTAGCATCGGAATGCCCGCGATCTAAGTCAGCAGACTGAAGTCTTTACTGTGAGCGGGATTTGTCGTGGAGAACGATCGCGCGTGCTGTACGCAAGGTTTGTAGTGAGGACTTGAGTCCTCTAAATCTCATGCAAGTGGTGTCGAGTCGATCGAATTCACCAAGGTTTGTAGTGAGGACTTGAGTCCTCTAAATCTCATGCAAGTGGTGTCGAGTCGATCGAATTCACCAAGGTTTGTAGTGAGGACTTAAGTCCTCT
>JBOFTL010000653.1:0-1550 GCA_051652045.1 Microcoleus sp.
AGGGGTCGAACAGCAATAACATTTCCCGGCGTGCGGCCGAGCATTTTTTTTGCATCTTCTCCGACTGCTAGAGGTATTTTCAATTCTTGATCGATCGCCACTACAGAAGGTTCTTGTAGAACGATGCCTTTGCCAGATACATAAACGAGCGTATTAGCGGTACCGAGGTCGATACCCATATCTCTAGATAAGGAAAATCGGTTGAGAAGACCCACTGATTTTTACCCCCGCAAACTACAATAGTCTTGTGTGCAATAATGTTACAAAGGTGTAACCGAGGTGGATCTTATTACGTTTTTCATCCTGAGTCCAGTCAGAAATGTACATTGTTGAGCTCAATCTCACCAACGATCCACAATTAGTACGTTCTGGCAAGTAGGTGTAAAATCAGGATGAAGCATTGAAAACAGTTGAGAGTTGAGAGTTGAGAGTTGAAAGTTGAGAGTTTTCTGCCGTCGGTCTGTCGGCTCTGAAGGACGAGTTGACTGAGTGTCAACTGTCAATTGTTAATTGTCAGCTATTACACATAGCATTCCTGAAAAATTTATGAGTCTTAACGTTGTGACTTTGGTAGGGCGCGTTGGTGGTGACCCGGACGTGAAGTATTTTGAATCGGGTACAGTTAAGTGTAGTTTAACACTGGCTGTCAATCGCAGATCCAAAAACAGCGATCAGCCAGACTGGTTTAATCTGGAAATCTGGGGCAAAACAGCGCAGATTGCTGCTGATTACGTTCGCAAGGGTTCTCTAATTGGAGTGACGGGTTCTTTGAAGTTCGATCGCTGGCAAGATCGCAATACGGGAGCAAATCGATCGAAACCTATAATTAGAGTAGATCATTTGGATTTGCTGGGTTCCAAGCGCGACAGCGAGTCGGGGGCGTCGCAAAACTACGAAATGTAAGGGCTTTCTCCCATAAATCGAGCCAAAAGCAGGCGAGATAGCGCTTGAACAAGCATTTTGGAGATGTTCGATCGAGCTTGACAAATTTGGGAATTAATTTTTGGTGAATTGGGTGGCGGCTGGTGACTGCAGAAAAGTTAGAAATCGTACAAAAAGAGTATCAAGCCGGTCGAGTGGCTTTTGAAAGCGGCCGGTACGCCCAAGCTATTCAGAGTTTAGAAACAGCTAGCGGTTTGGTCGATCGCACTTCGCGTTTGGGTAGTGAGGTGCAGATGTGGCTGGTAACAGCTTACCAAGCTGCTGGAGATACCGAAAGGGCGATCGGACTTTGCAGACAACTCGTCCGCCATCCCCGCCAGGAAACCCGCCAGCAAGCTAAGCGATTGCTGTACATTCTCGAAGCACCCCAACTCGCTATCCCTGAAGAATGGATGGTGAAAATTCCCGATTTGGCAGCTTTAGATGACAATCAATCTATTAGTTTTCAAGCCAGTCCCAATGCTGATATCAAGTACGCTAAACCGAAGCCGAAAGCACCAGAACCTGTCGATCCCAGTCAGGTTAATACTAAAGATAATCAATTTATTTGGGCGGCATTAGTTGCAACAATTATAATTTTTTTCTCTTTAGTATGGCTAAGTTAGGCT
>JBOFTL010000654.1:0-3419 GCA_051652045.1 Microcoleus sp.
TCGATCGTCCCTGGCTCTAAATATTTGCGCTGTACTGCCGTAAAAGTTGGCGCGCCTGGGTCCCTTAATTACAACGCGCACATGGCCCCGATCGGTCCTTTAGGAGGTTGATTTCGTGAGTAAGTACGTAATTCTGTACAAATGGCAAAAGGACAATTCAGGGAATTGGGACTGCTGGGAAGAATCGATCCCATATCTTGATGTTCCGGCATGGGAGCACAACGGATGGACTATCAATCGTCCATCGGCTCCACCGATCGAGCCTGTAGACACGCCATCTGTTGGCCGAAAGAAACTGAGTGAGGTGGCTGCGTGAATCTAGTCAATCCGCCTGCTCAGCATCCATTGTTGAACGATCGCCAACGATTTCAACATGACACGGTGCATCAGATCGATCGATATGGATCGATCGTGGGTGAGGTTCGGATTGATGGGAATGGTGCCGTCATCCCACCCTCAGATCCACCGACTCTAGCTCAGCGCTCGACTCCCGGTGGCGTCGTTGCGATTGATCCGACAAAAGGAACTCCATTAAAAACTGAAGATTATCTTTGTCAAGCAGTGCAGATTACGGCGGTTCGGTCTGACTGGACAGACAATCTAGGCCGCGTGGGTGTGGGGGATGTTGACGGGTGGTATGCCGCTTTTGACGCCATGGGCACACAGCTAATTGAAGCGCCGATCGGTGGAGTTCTCAACCTGAAAAACGTTTACGTTTACGGGAATACTCTGGGCGATCAAGTTCACTTCCTCGTCTTTAACACGATTTAGATGGGGTTATTATGCCGTCATTTGTCAATAATCCAGGTCGTAAACGATCGCCAATCCCGATCGAATATGAGACTGTTTCAACCGCCAATCCGCAAATCCCGCCAGGTGCGATCGGATTTACCTACGTCCTGTGTGGCGGTGGCGGTGGCGGTGGGCATGGGGGCGAGACGATCGGTGGCGGCGGTGGTGGAGCTGGTGAATTTGTAACAGGGACGATCGTGCTTTCTGAGTTGGCGGATCTTTTTTTTGGATCATCAATGTCTCTAACAAGACAAGAGCAAATTGATTCAATTAAATTGATCGCCGAACTAGGGCAGGGAGGGCCTGCTGGTGATTTTTTGGACACTAACGGATGTGGAATAAGTGGACTGTGTGGGCAAGATAGTCCACTTATTGCAAGATGCCCTGCTGCTGCGGTGCCTGAAAAAATAATTGCAATCGCGCGTGGGGGATATCCCGGTATGGGAGGCAATCCCCTAGAAGGATGGTCTCGGTCTGAGGCTGCGAGAACCTACACGGAAAAAGGCGGCATAGGGATTTCGGCTATCAAAAACGAAGCTCGATCGATCGTTGGATCACCGCTTTTCGCGGAATTGAATCGCTACGGAAACGGCGGCAATGGCGGCGATCGAGCTTCTCCAGGGGAGTCCGGACTGCCCGGTTACTTTTCGATCGCGTTTTATTAGTAGACTGCCACTGCGACCCCGATAGTAGTGGCATAAAGCATCGGGAGTTAATTATCTTCAACAAAATGGAGTCTTTATGCCTACGAATATTGGATTGGGCTATAGTGCCAAACTGGTTGGTCAAACTCTCTCGATCCTTGACGGGAGCACTTGGCGGGTTTTAGATACTCAGGTTGGGAGAGCCTGGGCCTATTTAACGAATGGCGGAACGATTGCTCGAATCACCTACATTAGCGAAACCTCCGGATGGTCTTATCCTGATAGTTCGCTCACCTATCCTCAGGTGACGAGAACTGTGCTCTCGAACCAGAACTGGGCGATTCCCGGCGCAGGAACAGGTACTGAAACGTTCCTCTCCACGATGAGCAGCAACGTTGAAATCTTAGAAGAAACTGAATCGACCCCAGCGGCGGCGCATATTATCGCTGCAACAGTTGATTTAACTGGCCATCAAATCACGAATTTAGCTCCTGGGGTTGCACTGACTGATGGTGTTAATGTTAGTCAGCTAAACGATCTCAATCAAAGCTTAACCAATCTAATCTCAACTGGCGATCAGGCTTCCGCCGATGCTATCGCAGCGACGAATATTCGGATCGACAACCTCCCCGGCGGGGTTACGATGGCGATGGTCTCTGCGGAAGCTCAGAGACTCGTCGGGATTGCTGTGGCGGAAGAAGTGATTGACGATGCCCAAAAACAGGCGATCGTCGATGCATTGATCGCAGGCTTGGCTGATGTTGATGCCTCAATTTTGACTGACGTTGATGCTTTGCAAGTGGAGATGGCAAGCTTGCTACCTCGACTAGTCGCACTTGAGACAGCAAAAGTTGCGCAAGACGCTGTTAATGCTGATCAACTTGCCGTAAACAGTGCTCAAGCTGGAACAAATGCTGCTGTTCAGAATTCGTTGAATGCGAACGCAGCGGCGATCACTACTGAGGCGCAAACAAACGCGCAGCAAAATGCAACCTTGACGCAGCAATCGCTCCAGATTGGGGCTATTGCTGCAAAAGTTGAACCACTAAAATACCTTGTTGCTAATGGCCTTTGCACCAGCGCAATTGGTGGATTAACCTCTCAGTGCGTCAGCCTTGGCGTCGCTGGGCAAGACCGAACTTACTCGGTAACTCTTCCTGCGACCCATGTGGACAAAAAAGTGGCTGTGTATCTCAAGCGAAGTAATGCTTGGGTTGAAGTCGCGGCGGGAATTACCCGTAGCCTGGATGGAGTAACAGTTAATCTAACCTTCAAAGACGAAGAAGCTTTGTTGGTGTTTTAATTAGCTCTAATCTGATTTAGTCGCGGCATTGGCGCAATAGAGCGAGTTGGGGCTGGTTTCGATCGGCTCCAACCTCACAAAAGGGAGGGCATCTGCAACAAAAACAACAACAGGAGCGACAATGCAAGTCACAACAGTAAAAGAATATTTGCAAGCAATCAAAAATGGGCCAATCTGCCAGCCGGATGCGCTGACCTGCCAATCAACTTGTATTTTCGCTGTTACAGGCGGTACAACGTCGATCGGGCATATTCGAGAGGATTTATTGCAACTGGGCACCGCTGGAGATCCGGCAGTAATGGCGCAATATCTGCGCGATCATTTCGGCGATCGATACGCCCTCCACATGACCGCATCAATTAACGATATGCGATCGATGATTCGATCGGGGTCCGTGCTCATCACGCACGGTTGGCTCACCGATGCTGGACATGTGTTTATCCTCGACGGCGTTAATGATCGATCGTTCAGGGTCATGGATTCGTGGGAAGAATTTGACGGCGTAAATTGGACGTATCCTAGCGATCTCGAATCGTTCCAAGGGAATTATTCCGATGCGTTGATTTGGGCTGCTTGCGTTGCCGGGAACAGTGTCGATGATGCACATTGGTTGTACGAGAATCAAGCGATCGATCGATCACAGAAAGGCGCTTGGGTCCACGAAATTAAACCGGGGGTTG
>JBOFTL010000655.1:0-1789 GCA_051652045.1 Microcoleus sp.
GACCGTTAGCTGGCGGTGGGTTTCCGGGACTTAGCGATGTTATTTTGGGAGAGTTAGCACTAACTGTACCGCCTAAAAGATCGAAATTCACCTTACCTGCTAAAAAACTTGCCAGATCCAGATTTATTTCTGATTTTCCGATACCCGCATCTATTCCAGGTATAATTAGAGGATCTAGAAAAGGTCTTTTAATCTCAATGTTCTTGAACTTAGCTTGGTCTACATTGAGTTCAAATTTCAATCCAGCATTGGGGATTTCAAATCCTGTTGAACCTTGACCGATATTGCTAAATAAGCCTCCATTAACTTGAGAACCGCCAAATCGAAAAAAAGCAGTTTTATTGCTACTGAGATCGTTCGGCAGATCGACGTTAATATTGACTGGATAATTAAACTTGGCTTCGCCAAAGTTGCCGGGAGTAGCAAATAATTCACTTTTGATATTAGCGTTAAGTCCGAATTCATATTTCAGAAATCCGTTATCAAAATTTTGTTGGATGGGCTGCCTGGGAATGTTGGCATCAAACAGGGAAATTTTGTATTCCTTACCCGGATTATCAGTCCAATCTTTAATTTGTCCCGCAAAGAAGTTGAGATTATCTGACTGGCTTTTCTGCTCGATCGCCCTTAATTCTCCATCTAAAAAAACCAGTACCGAGTCATCCTCACCCTTCAAATGCGCCAATTCTTCCTGACTCAATGCCCTACCTTGAACTAAATCCGAAAAAATCTCCCCCTCATCCCCGATCGCATCTATTTTATTAATCTGCGCGTCAACAAAATGCCCGAATTCTTCCAGCAAAACACCAGCAACAGCCGTCACATTCGCTGCATTTTTGACAAGGAATTCCTGCGACAAATAAATCTTCCCAGTCGCAGCCGAAAACGCACCCAAAGCACCATTAATCTCAGCTTCCGAACGAATTTCAATCTCTGGAAATCCGCTAAAATCTCCCCGAACCCAAGCTGATGCTAACTCGATTGCTCGCTCAACATCAAAGCTTTTACCAAATGCTACCTGCATTTTAGTCAGGAAATCTGGAGTTGTCCCAAAACTGCTGAGAGAATTTTGTACGATCTCAAATCCCATAATCAAAGCACGTGCAGCGAAGCTATTCCGTAGAGAATCGCCATCTTCCAACAAATTGATACCCGTACCAACTTCAGTATCAAAAAACAGATCGCTGTCGCCATCGATCGCATCTGATAGAAACTTCATACTTCTAACCTCCAACAGGATGTTTGCAAAAATTTAATTATTGAATCAACTTCTAACCTATACTTCAGGCTAGAATCAATAAACATTCAAAACTCACAATTGTGCAGTCACAGGTAGCAATTGCCCACTTCTGAGATGGCACACCTCAAGGCGATCGCACTTAGGAAACCCCACTTTTTAAAGCATCCCAGGCGATCTCTTTGCTAAATATCCCGTGATATATAGCGATCGCAAATGGTTTGTAAACTTCTTCTTACCCCCTCCCCTTAGTAAGGGGAGGGTTGGGGTGGGGTTAGAATTTACGACTCATTTAGGATTGCTATAGCACTTTTACCCACAGACCAACCACCGATGAATCAAGTAGAATTTATCACCATTTACCATGATTTAGGTAACAAATGCAGACAAGTTTTACAGCAAAAATTACTCGGAAAAACTGACCAAGAAATTGCTCAAATCCTCCACCTCAAATCTGAAGCAACAGTCCGCCAACATCTGAGTAAAGCTTATGCAGCATTTAGACTCAGCCACGATAATAAACGTGGCAAATGGTCAGATTTACAACCATTG
>JBOFTL010000656.1:0-5063 GCA_051652045.1 Microcoleus sp.
GACATAAAAGCGGGGTGTCCGAATAAGTATAAGGGAACGTCTGTACCCGGCAGCACTGTTTCATAAACGGAGAACTCCTGGAACATCGCCGCCCCTTTCCACACGGGTTCTTTGGGAATGTCGATTTTGTCCGGGAGGAAGCCGTAGTAAGGCATGAAGATGCGGACATCGTGACCCATGCGACGCAGGAATTTAGGCAAAGCGCCGACCACATCGCCCATACCCCCTACTTTGGCGAGGGGTGCTGCTTCGGCGGATACAAATAAAATTCGCATTATTGTTTAACGTTCCTTAAGAAATTCAGTCTAGATCTAAGTTTAAGGGCGATCGGCACATTCTTAACGCGATTAACGCGCCATCCAATAGTTTGGATGCAAACAGTGCCAATTATATTAGATACGATCGCACCTACTATACGCAGGGCGCGATCGACGTACCGGTGAGGGTCACTCCTTGCAAAACGGTTCTCGATCGTGCAATTGAGATATTTGTCGATCGAACCTGTAACTATCGATCGACGGAAAAACCAGATCTTTGTGGCTCTGGTATGATTTCTAGGCGTATTGTATATTCTGATATCAGCATATTGCAGCGAGCGATGCAACCTCAGAAACCTAAGTTTTTATTGACTCTTGTAAGCAACGATCGAGCTGCCAATGCGCTAACTATTCTTATCCTAACTGGGACTGTTAATCTAGGTAGAAAGATTTTATACCCTTTAGGCAAAGCAACGGGCGATCGCGCTACGATAGATAGAAGCCAAGCGATGATTTGGCAACTGTGCGCAATTGGTTTTGGGGACACTCCAGATACTAGAACGTATCTGAGCGCTTACTTGTACTGCGTCTTCCTCGATCCCACAAATATTGCTGAAATTCAAGTTAACGGTCGTGTTATCAAAGAATCATTACTGATGGGACCAATAGGTGCATTAAAAATGAAGAGCGTGTGGGATGGTAACAAACTGATTACAATTATCTTATTTGGCAAAGAGAAATAACTATGTTGATATCTTTTGGAAACAACCAAATTTCGATTCAATCGTTAGCAACTGAAGCAGAACTCATAAAATTACTCGCCGAAGACAACAAAAGTTTATTGCTAGGACAAACTGCCGATCGCGCCTTAGAATTTCATTTAGCAAAAATCCATTTTAAATCTTCCGAGCGCGAACACCTCTGCATTGGTATCTGCTCGGAAAGTCATGGATTGAAACCCCATTTATTAATTCTACCAGAGTCCGATTTCATTTTATTTGGTTACGATATGGAAGTAACAGGTGTTAACGTTAATGACGGAAAAATAGCTTTTCAAATCCCATTAAGTTCCCTTTTTTATTATTTTTTACACTTCAAAGATCGGGGCATTGTATTGATATTTCAAGAAGTAGATGTCACGGCCATAACCGAGTCAGGTCAAGAACTCTGGAAATACGGAAAAGATTTGATTACTCAGACTGCGGTTGAAGGAGAAAAATTGTACCTTAATTTTATGGATGAAAGTCCTACTTGTTTGAATATTCTAAATGGAGAGCTAGTCAGCGCATGACATCTTTCATGATGACTTCTCCTCGCTGATGCCGTTTAGTTGACAGCCAACACTGACAGAACTGGAAAACAGAACGGGAAAAAGCTCGATCGACCCCTGCGGCCCAAATGGGAATTATACAACCCTGACGGCAAATACAACACAACAGATACGGTTTGCCACAATGCCGAAGTGCGATCGCACTCGTAAATTAGGAAGAGTAAAGAAAAGCAGTCGCAAACTGTCGTGCCGCCAGCCCGATGTCGCAACCGTCCCCCAACAGGTACGGTAAACACCCCTTCATCGCCAGGTATCAGCGCCCGCAGTATAGAGAAGACACCCTATCTAAGACTGTATTAAAGCTGGACTCACTACCCAAACACCATCCGGGTGAAGTCGCAGTCCCGAATAAACAGACTATCGCACAGATAGAACACCAAAATTTTGTACACATTGGAGCCGGAACACCCCTATGGGAAAAGTAGTTGGAATTGACCTTGGTACGACAAACTCCTGCGTCGCAGTTATGGAAGGCGGCAAACCCACCGTCATCGCCAACGCCGAAGGGGGTCGCACCACACCTTCCGTCGTCGCGTTCGCTAAAAATGGCGACCAACTCGTCGGACAAATCGCCAAGCGTCAAGCTGTGATGAACCCCGAAAACACCTTTTACTCGGTGAAGCGGTTTATCGGACGCAGGATTGACGAAGTAGCCCACGAAACCACCGAAGTTTCTTATAAAGTCCTCAACATCAGCGGCAACGTTAAACTAGACTCTCCCGCCCGCAGCAAACAATTTGCTCCCGAAGAAATTTCTGCGCAAGTCCTCCGCAAACTCGTAGAAGACGCCAGCAAATACCTCAACGAAACTGTTACCCAAGCGGTAATTACCGTTCCCGCTTACTTCAACGACTCCCAGCGTCAAGCTACTAAAGACGCGGGCAAAATTGCCGGTATTGAAGTGCTGCGGATTATTAACGAACCTACAGCGGCTGCTTTAGCTTACGGCTTAGATAAAAAAAGCAACGAAACCATCCTCGTATTTGACTTAGGTGGCGGTACTTTTGACGTATCTATTCTAGAAGTGGGCGACGGCGTATTTGAAGTGCTCGCAACCAGTGGAGACACTCACCTCGGCGGTGACGACTTCGATAAAAAAATTGTCGATTTCATTGCTAATGAATTCCAAAGAGCAGAAGGAATTGACCTTCGCAAAGATAAACAAGCACTGCAACGCCTGACGGAAGCAGCCGAAAAAGCCAAAATTGAATTGTCGAGCGTTACTCAAGCAGAAATCAATTTGCCGTTTATTACCGCAACTCAAGACGGTCCGAAACACTTGGATACGACTTTGACTCGGGGCAAATTTGAAGAACTGTGCTCGGATTTGATCGATCGCAGCCGCATTCCCGTAGAAAATGCGATCCGCGACGCTAAATTAGACAAATCTGCAATTAATGAAGTCGTTTTAGTTGGCGGTTCGACGCGGATTCCTGCTGTACAAGAACTGGTCAAAAAAATACTCGGCAAAGATCCCAATCAAACGGTAAACCCGGATGAAGTGGTAGCAGTCGGCGCAGCAATTCAAGCTGGCGTACTTGCTGGTGAAGTTAAAGACATCTTGTTGCTTGACGTTACTCCGCTGTCTCTCGGTGTTGAAACTCTGGGCGGCGTGATGACCAAAATCATTCCCCGCAACACTACTATTCCTACTAAGAAGTCGGAAACTTTCTCGACTGCTGTAGACGGTCAAACCAACGTGGAAATTCACGTTTTGCAGGGCGAACGGGAAATGTCCAACGACAACAAGAGTCTGGGAACTTTCCGTTTAGATGGCATTCCTCCTGCACCGCGCGGCGTACCGCAAATTGAAGTGACATTTGATATCGACGCTAACGGTATTTTGAATGTAGCTGCGAAGGATAAAGGTACTGGTAAGGAACAATCGATCAGCATCACCGGCGCTTCTACATTGCCCAGCAATGAAGTTGAGAAGATGGTGAAAGAAGCCGAAGCAAATGCTTCTGCTGATAAGGAACGTCGCGAAAGGATCGATCGCAAAAACCAAGCTGATTCTTTGGCCTATCAAATCGAGAAACAGTTGGCAGAATTGGGCGATAAAGTTCCCGAAGCTGACAAGACTAAGGTTGAAGGGTTGATTAGAGACTTGCGAGATGCAATAGCTAAAGAAGACGATGAAGCTATCAAGCGCCTGACAACCGAGTTGCAGCAAGCTTTCTACACAGTAAGCAGCAACTTGTACCAACAAGCAGGCGGCCCGACTGACGGCCCTGGCGGCCCCGGTGCAGGCCCCGGTGCAGGCCCTGCTGGCGGTGACGACGACGTAATCGACGCCGACTTCACTGACGGTAAATAGTTGACAGTTGACAGTTGACAGTTGACAGTTGAGGGCGAGGTTTTGATGTTGGGGGTTTAAGTCCTTTTCTCAAAACAATCTGCCCTCATGCTGTGCCTGGAAACTCTTACGTTTTGGTAAGGGCGATCCTCTTCGAGGGCTGCGCTAACGAACTTTCTCAGTCAAACTAAAATCACACAGCTAATAGCAAGAAACCCGGTTTTTCCAACCGGGTTTGTGTTTATAAAAATAACCTAAAAAGGGCGATCGATTACCAATTATCAATGCCCAATTCCCAATTCCCAATTCCCAATTCCCAATTCCCAATTCCCAATTATTGAAATGTCACACTCTCCCCTCCAAAATTCCGGCGCAAATCCTCCCAATAAATCTCATGTTGCATCCTTGCGCCGCCTCCGCCGCATCAGCCATTTACTAGATAATGCAATTCCCATTCCCGGCACTAAATATCGCATCGGACTCGATCCGATATTGGGACTTTTACCGGGCGGCGGCGATTTAATCGGCTCGATTTTTGCAGGTTATGTAGTCTTCAAATCCGCTCAAATGGGAGTGCCGCGAGAAACTTTAGTGCAAATGGCAGCTAACATCGTACTCGACACAGTTGCCGGCACAGTACCTGTGGCGGGAGACTTGCTTGATGTTGCTTGGAAAGCTAATGTCAAGAATATAGAATTGCTGGAAACTCATTTAGGCTCCCCCGAACCTGGGAACAAAGCTGATTGGTTATTTGTGGCGGCTTTGCTGTTAGGTTTGACGCTAATTGTTGGAGGTATAATTTTCTTGAGCGTGATGCTATTTGGTTGGGTATTTCGAGTTATTACAGGGCGTTAACTTGCATCAATTCATTTTCCATAACATTGCCAGCGAAGCGAAGCAATCGCAACTAATTAAAATAGCAAGAAAAAACTTTAATCAATCTTAATGTCATTGCGAGCGACAGCGAAGCAATCGCCACCGATTTAAACAGTAACAAAAAAAACCGATCGACCTCCCTGTCATTGCGAGCGAAGCGAAGCAATCGCTACCGATTCAAATAGCAGCAAAAAAACCGATCGACCTTCATGTCATTGCGAGCGTTCGCGAAGCAATCGCCACCGATTCAAACAGCAGCGAAAAATCCCGATCGACCTCCCTGTCATTGCGAGCGAAGCGAAGC
>JBOFTL010000657.1:0-6422 GCA_051652045.1 Microcoleus sp.
TGTGCGTAATCCCACAAACTTTCGTAGTAGAAGAAAGATACTCCTAAACCCCTTTCTTGAACCGCCCTCACCTGAGATTGAATCTGCTGCATCGGTGACGGGCGATTTCTCAAACCCGTCATAATTCCCACTCCTGTAGGAATTTTTTGCTGCGCTTCTCGCATTTCCGGGCGATCGAGTTTATCAACAAATGATTGTAAGTTGGGGCGGTAAACTTGCACGATTAATTCATCTGCAATATCCAAACGCACCCAATTCAGCCAATCTTGCAGGTGCAATTTGTAAGCAAAGTCGTAATAATTGGGAGAAATCGAGAAAATTGCATCGGGTTTTTGAGCCTTGACGGCTTGATTTAATTTTGACATAAATGCCGTAATTTTATCTGCCCGCCACTTCACCCATCCGGGATCTTGAGAGTCGCTTGGCGGTGCTTTTTTGGTTTCTTTGGTGTAGAGTCCGACAGTGTATTTATCGTAACCAAATTCGGCGGGCAAACTCATGTGGTCATCAAATTGAATGCCGTCTGCGTTGTATTGAGTGGTAATTTCTAGTACGAGATCGGTGATAAATTGCTGCACTTCTGGATGAAAGGGATTCAGCCAAACTACTTCACCTCCAGCCCCGATCGAAGTTTGAGTTCCGTCTTGTTTTTCTGTCAGCCATTCGGGATGATTTAAGGCTAGTTCCGATGTCGGAGGTGCCATAAAACCAAATTCAAACCAAGGAATTACTAACAATCCTTTGCTGTGCGCTTGGGCAATTAAATCGCGAATAATATCCTGTCCTTCCAAGCCCCTGTAAACAAACGGTTGAATCTCTCTTTGTTGCGCTACCGGGCTGGGGTACATGACGTAGCCGGAGTTCCAAACAACGGGATAAACTGTATTGAAATTCAACTGCTTTAACTTAGTTAGAGCATCTCCCAATTTGCGGCGATCGCGGAGAATATCTTTGTCATTTGTTGTCAGCCAAACTCCGCGAATTTCCTGACGCGGCTGTTGGGCTTGTGCGGGCACGAATAAGTTATTTGCCAGCAATACTGCACTGAATGAAATTGCAAACAACAGGGGAAAAAGTTTTTTAATCGATCGATGCCAATTGCGAAAAATGATACGTGCTGTCATAGTTTTGAATGGTGCGTTAACGAAAGAAGCGCACCAGGGCATAATTTGCTGATGAATTTTGCTCGCTAACCAGTCTACTGCCATTTGTAACTATTTGTAAATTGATTCATTGAAATTCAGTGAAATTTCTGGATTGTTGCGATTCGATCGCGCCCCAGCCAAGTATAGTCGCCGACACGCAGAATAAGTGAGAAGATTTGGTAAAGTTACCAGCCAATCTTTAATTACGGGATGCAAGCAGTACAAACCGGAAAGTTTGGGATAGCGGTGCGATCGTACAATAATTGGTGCAGCAAAAACTCGATCGAACATCCATGTCACAAGATTTAGTGTTAATTGGCGGCGGCCACAGTCATGCTATCGTGTTGAAAATGTGGGGGATGAAACCGCTGCCGGGAGTGCGTTTGACTCTGATTAGCGATGTATCGCAAGCGCCTTATTCGGGGATGTTGCCGGGACACGTTGCCGGGTTTTACAGTTATAATGAATGTCATATAGATTTGCGATCGCTCTGTGAATTTGCTGGCTGTCAATTAGTTGTCGATCGAGCGATGGCGATCGACTTTAACAGAAGTCAAGTAATTTGTCAAAATCGATCGCCCGTTAATTTCGATTTGCTGTCGATCGATATTGGTAGCACTCCTGCAACTTTATCGGTGCCGGGGGCAGCAAAATATGCTGTTCCAGCTAAGCCAGTACCGGAATTTTTAGCTCATTGGAATCAGTTAATTTCATGGCGGCAAAATCATCCTGAAATACCGCTGCGAATTGCCATCGTCGGCGGGGGTGCGGGGGGTGTTGAATTGGCGTTAAATATGCAATCTAGATTAACGAAGGAAGAAGGAAGAAGAACAGCGGATTTTGCAGCGGATGCAGCGGATGGGAGTTTCGCTGCGGATAATGTACTAGGAATACCCAATGTTAGGAAGAAGGAAGAAGGAAGAGGGAAGAGGGAAGAAGGAAGAGAAAAGTTATTGGAAATTCACTTGTTTCATAGCGGTGCTGAATTGATGCTAGGACACAATAAGCGGGTGCGATCGCGACTTCAAGAAATCCTCATCAGTCGGGGCATTCAATTGCATTTGATGGAAAAAGTAAGTGTTGTAAAACAGATAACCAATCTGGAAATATCATCGGATTCCCCATGCCCGATGCCCGATGCCCGATGCCCCATGCCCAATTATCAAATTTACTGTAAATCCGGTTTAAAATTAGAGTGCGATCGCATTTTTTGGGTAACGCAAGCAGCAGCAGCTAATTGGATTAAAGAATCTGATTTATCCACCGACGCCAAGGGCTTTATCCAAGTTAACGACTGCTTGCAATCTATCTCGCATCCCAACGTATTCGCAGCCGGTGATATCGCAGCAATGGTTAATTATCCGCGTCCCAAAGCAGGCGTTTTTGCAGTGCGGCAGGGCAAACCGCTGTGGGAAAACTTGCAGCAATTTTTATTGGAAAACCCCTTAAAATCCTTTGTACCGCAACAGCAATATTTGAGTTTGATCGGTACGGGAAATAAAAGTGCGATCGCCTCTCGCGGTTCTTTGATGTGGGAATCCGTGTTACTGTGGTATTGGAAAGATTGGATCGATCGAAAGTTCATGAAAAAATTTATCCTAACTCAGAAATAGGAGGAGCTCAATCAAAAGTTCTACAGTAAGTGGCTCATCTATGTCAAACCTTCTTACTTCCAGTCGCCATTTCCCGTTCTCGATCGAGTCATTATAATAATATTGGAAGTAAATAAAAGTAACTATGCTCCGTAAAATAGGATTTGGGCTGATTTGGATTGCATTTAGCACATATGCTTTCGTATTTTCCCCTCCAGACAGCCCGGAAACACTGACACTAATTACCAACCTTTCCACCGGAAATATAGCAGGCATTAACCCTTTAATCGTCGCCCTATTCAATATCATGGGAGTCTGGCCGCTAATTTACAGTTGTGTGCTGTTTGCCGACGGTAGGGGACAGAAAATCCCAGCATGGGTATTTGCCACTTTATCATTCGGTGTCGGCGCATTTGCCTTGCTGCCCTATTTAGCATTGCGCGAACCGAATCCCGAATTTCCCGGCAATAAAACAGTCTTTTTAAAGATATTAGACTCCCGTTTTATTGCTATTGCTTTAACTTTAGGTGCTGTTGCTTTAGTTGCCTTCGGCTTGACAAAAGGCGACTGGTCTGATTTTATTCAACAGTGGCAAACCAGCCGTTTCATTCACGTCATGAGTTTAGATTTTTGTATGCTGTGCGTGTTATTTCCCGCATTGCTTGGTGACGACATGGCACGCCGGGGAATGCAAAATAATTCAGCAGCATTTTGGGCAGTAACATTAGTGCCACTTTTCGGGCCCTTAGCTTATTTGTGCGCGCGCCAGTCTCTTCCGGAGAATGCTGCGGAAACGGTTACAAATTAGACAGCAAAGCGGTAAAATATCAACCTAATATTTTGCTCGATGTTTGTAAATTCCGTTATCAATAATTATCTCGCACTTCCAAATACATGAAAAAATTTCCGATCGTCGGTATTACCACCTACAGCCGCAGCAAAGCAGGCGAATATTCACTCAACGGATCTTATACTGATGCCGTGCAAAAAGCCGGAGGAATTCCGATTTTGCTGCCGCCCAATCAATTAGATCCAGCTAGTATTTTTGATGTAGTAGATGGTTTAATCTTTTCTGGAGGTGGCGATATCAATCCCGAAATTTACGGAGGCTGCATCGAGAAAACAGTTTACGGGATTGACTCCGAACGCGATAACTTTGAACTAAGCTTAGCCAAACTAGCCTTAAAATCTGACATTCCGATTTTAGGAATTTGCCGGGGAATGCAAATGTTAAATGCAGCCAGTGGCGGAGATTTGATAATTCACGTACCGGATATTTACGGCAAAGAAATCGATCACCGCAAAGAAAATCCCACAAGCCCGATCGAGCATACCATTAAAATCGATCCAGATAGCAGGCTGGCAAAAATTATGGGAACAATTTCTACAACAGTAGTTTCTTGGCACCATCAATCGGTGAAAAATATGGCAGCTTCCTGGCAAATATCAGCTTGGGCACCTGACAGTTTAGTAGAAGCAATGGAGTACGAAAATCATCCTTGGATGGTAGCAGTACAGTGGCACCCGGAAATGTCGCCAAATAGCATTCCCAACGCTCAACTATTTCGAGCTTTCGTGCAAGCTGCTGCTGCAAAATTTGTGAGTTATAAATCAGCTTAAATAGTTGATAGTTGATAGTTTATGGTTGATAGTTGATATTTGACAAACAAGCAGATCTAACAATTTGCTACTTTTTGAAAATTACACAAAAAATTGTTGAAAACGTAAACTATGGCGTAAGGTGCGCACTGCGCACCCTAATTTTTGCTACTTTTTGCTACTTTTTGAGAATTACGCAAAAAATAGTTGAAAACGCGAACTATGCCTGTAAGGTGCGCAGTGCGCACCCTACTTTTTCGACAGTTACATAGCTGTAAGGTGCGCAGTGCGCACCCTACAATTTGCTACAATTTGCTACTTTTTAACAGCAACAACGCGAATTCTGCGATAATCTGCGCTCCAATTACCGTCGCGGTAAAGAGTCGATCGCACTTTTTCCTCTACTTTCTTAATAGCACCGGATCGCACTTCCTCCGATAGCGCCGACAACCAACCGCCAGCAAACATCTCAATCCAATTTACCATACCCGAACTGCCACCTTCCAGAGAAGTCGGTCGATCGAACAACACCGCATAACTCACCTCAAATCCCCCATTTTCCAACAGCCCAGCATACTCCCCAATACTCGGAAAATACCACGGATTCAGCGCAGCCAATTCCCCGCAACCCATTTCCGATAAAACCTCACAAATCCCAGCAGCAATCGCCCCCACATTTCCCTTACCGCCAAATTCAGCCACAAAACGCCCTCCCGGCTTCAGCGCTTTTCTCACACAATTAATGACAGCATCCGGTTCTTTGATCCAATGCAAAACCGCATTAGAAAATACAGCATCAAACAGCTCATCAACTTCAAAATTTCTCGCATCTGCTGCCGCAAAATCAATGCTAGGATAATTATTTTTAGCTCGATCGACCATCGCCAGATCGGCATCAATTCCTCGTACAAAAGCGCCACTTTCAGCAATCTTTGCTGTTAACTGTCCCGTACCGCATCCCAAATCCAAAATCCGTTCTCCAGATTGCGGATTCAGCAATTTTACCACCGACTCACCGTACTGCCAAACAAAAGCATGATTTTGCTCGTAAAGAACCGTATTCCAACAACTTTGTGACATATTAACTCCTACAATTTACCTGTAATGTGCGCAGTACGCACCCTACTTTTCGACTGTTACATATCTGTAAAGTGCGCAGTGCGCACCCCACTTTTCGACTGTTAGGCATCAGTAAAATGCACTCTTTCTCCCCTTCTTTCTCTGCGCCCTCTGCGCCCTCTGCGGTTAAATAAAAAACCTCATTTCCCAGCCAGCAAACCAATTCCCTCTCCCTCAATCCGACAAACTCTAATCTTCTCCAAAATCCGCGCCCCCTGCTTTTCATAAAAATCAATTCCCGGCGCATTATTAACATTCACAGTCCATTCAATCCGCCCGCAATTATTTGCTTCCGCAATTTGCGCCAAACGTTTCAACAAAGCCGTACCCACTCCCCTACCGCGCATGGGCGATCGCACGAATAAATCGTCAAGCCAAATACAGTCCTGCGTCAACAAACTTGAATAAGAAGCATAAAACATCGCAAATCCTACCGCTTTTCCGGCAACTTCAGCCAACAGTACCCGCACGAACGGAGACTCGCAAAATAAGGTTTGCTGCAATTTATCTGCTGTTGCTGCGAACCCACTTAGAGAGCCATCAAACTCACTTTTTTGTGCAATAAAATCCAGAATCAATTCTAAATCGGCAGGCTCCGCTTCTCTAATTGCGATATCCAAATCATCCATTTTTTTTGTCTCAATTGCTCTTATCCATCACTGTATTCAATACCAGCATTACTGTCCAATATATTTTAGTTCTATCATTTATACTTTAAAAGTATTACTCTAACAGCAGCCTGCTCAACGGAAAAGAAGCGATCGCACCCTAAAACCGGCTAATGACTGATGACCAATTACCAAGAACCAACAGCACGACACGGATAACACGGATACACGGATAGGTTTTTTTAAAATTGATACTTGACAAGTGACCGCTCGATCGAACGAGCAATTGACAACTGTTAACTTTCAAATCTCAAATCTCAATTTTTAAATCTCAACTGTCAACAGTCAATCTTCAATCT
>JBOFTL010000658.1:0-3707 GCA_051652045.1 Microcoleus sp.
ATCGACGCCAAAGATATCAACAACGATGGTTTTGCCGATGTTCTCATCGGTGTCCCCGGTGAAGATAACTCAGCGGGTATGGTAAATGCGGTATTCGGCACCTCAACGGGGTTAAGTAACAGCAATTTCGATGTGCGCATCCTACAACAAGAATTCAATGGCATTGCAGGGACGCGCGAGGCGGGCGATCGCTTCGGTACTGGCATCGCGATTGGCAATTTCAACGGTTCCGGGCAGTTGGAAGCTGCTATCTCAGCTCCTGGTGAAGGATTTGGCAACATTGAGAATAGGTAGGAATTATGGATAGGACTTACGCATATAATTTAGGGTGTGCCTCGGCGCACCTTAGCGCTATAGATAGTAGGTCAAGCGAATTTTTACGTAAGTTCTGAGGGCAACTTGAAAAGTTGAATTTGTGAGCTGTTATTAATTCAAAGGAGAAACCTTATGGCACTGTACAGAAACAATTTGCCTCAGTTAACAAATGATTTATTTATCACCGATGGTGGCTTGGAAACCACACTAATTTTTCACGAAGGGTGGGATTTACCTGAATTTGCAGCTTTCGATTTGTTGAAACACGATGCAGGTTATCAAGCACTCGATCGATACTTTCGCACCTATGTGAATTTAGCGAGGACTTATCAGGTTGGACTGATTCTAGAAAGTGCAACCTGGCGGGCAAATCCTGACTGGGGAAACAAGCTCGGATACGATGCTGAAACCCTTGCTAAGCCATGCGGAATTAAACGAATCGGAAACGCTGGATGAGGGAAACCCTACCGAATTAGGAAATCAGTACGGTGAATTAAGAGTGCAATTTCCCCAAATCTCTATTTTAGGTGGCTGTTGCGGCACGGACGATCGGCACGTTGAAGCAATTTGCCAAGCTTGTTTTCCTGTGTTATGGACGCATATTTCAGATTGCATTAGACTTAAAAGTAGGTGAAACTATGAATTACAAACGACTGATTGCAGCCTCTGCTGTCATTTTTATCTTTGCGCTACTTTGGAATAGTTTAATTCATGGTATAATTCTTCGGGATGCCAATGCTGCTATAGCTGGTATTGCTCGATCTGCTGCTGAGCGCCCGATGGGATTGGCACTTTTATTAACTGCTGGATTAGCATTTTTGTTTGTTTGGAGCTATGCTTATGCAGCTCGACGAGGTACTTGGCGTGAAGGTATGGCGCATGGTTTGTTCTTCGCATTACTAGCAGGGCTTTTCGTTAATCTCAATCAGTATGTGTTATATCCCATTCCCGCAGCTTTGACTCTAACAACCAAGCAAAACTTGAAATTTGGCAACCACCGAGGTCGGTAAATGAACGCAGATGAACGCAAATTTTTAGCAAAAGCTGATGCGATCGCTACCGCATCAGCCGTAAAAAGTGGTAAGCTAAAAGCTAGGGTGGCCGTAATTGCGGCTTTGGAACGGATTGCCGATCGAGACAAAACTCTCAATTGTTTTACTGCTACCTTTGCTGACAGCGCGCTGGCGGAAGCAGAAAAAATTGATACAGCTATCGCCCGCAGCGAAAATCCAGGTCCGCTAGCAGGCGTTCCCTTCGCGGTGAAAAACCTCTTCGACATCAGTGGCATTACTACCCTAGCGGGTTCAAAAATTAACGCTGACAACCCTCCCGCCACCCAAGATGCGACGGCGGTAGCCCGACTCAGACAAGCAGGTGCGATTCTTGTCGGGACTCTGAACATGGATGAGTACGCCTACGGCTTCGTTACCGAAAACAGTCATTACGGCCCGACTCGCAATCCTCACGATATCGCGCGCATTGCCGGCGGTTCCAGTGGGGGTTCAGCAGCAGCAGTTGCCGCTGGTTTAGTACCATTTACTTTAGGTTCGGATACTAACGGTTCCATCCGCGTGCCCGCTGCTTTGTGCGGGGTTTTTGGCTTCAAGCCTACTTACGGTCGTTTGTCCAGGGCGGGAACTTGTTTATTTTCCAGCAGTTTGGATTGCATCGGGCCGATCGCGCGATCGATCCGAGATGTTGCGTTGCTGTACGATATCCTGCAAGGCCCGGATTCTCGAGATCCGGTTTGTACTTTACGCCAGCCCGAATTTTGCGTGCCGCAGTTAGATAGAGGCATTGCAGGATTGCGCGTTGCGGTGGCTGGGGGATATTTCGCTACGGGTGTTCAACCGGAAGCTTTGGAGGCGGTAAAAATAGTTGCTGCTGCCTTGACAAATATTGTAAATAGTGGTATAGCTGAAGAGCTGTCTCTTCAAAAAAACGAAAGTTTAGCAACAGTTAAGTTACCGGAAGTTAATTTACCGGAATCAGATCGCGCTAGAGCTGCTGCTTTTATAATTACCGCCTGCGAAGGGGGAAACTTGCATTTAGAGAATTTACGATCGCGCCCTCAAGACTTCGATCCGGCGACGCGCGATCGATTTTTAGCTGGAACTTTGATTCCTGCGACTTGGTACTTGCAAGCGCAGAGATTCAGACAATGGTATCGCGATCGGGTACGGGAAATTTTCCAAAAAACAGACATCATCCTCGCACCCGCAACTCCGATTGCCGCCCCTGAAATTGGCATCGAAAAAATGATAATCGACGGACAAGAAATGTTAGTGCGTCCCAATCTGGGACTCTTCACCCAACCTCTATCCTTTATCGGCTTGCCCGTCCTTTGTGTGTCCGTACAGAGCCCTGGGGCCTTGCCCTTAGGAGTACAAATCTTTGGTGCTCCCTACAGCGAACCACTGATTCTGCGAGTCGCTGCGGTATTAGCATCCCAAGGCATTGTATCGGCAGAATCAATTGATGAGTGGTGACGCTCCTACACCAATCGCAAGCGCTATGTTGTAGACTTCTGAGTCCTGCTAAGGATATCTAGAACTTCCATCAAGGTACTCAATGGTTTCCCTCTACGGCGTTTTATAGTAAGGTACGCGACCTGCCCCACTTGTCACGTGAAACTTTGTTACCTAGACCTAGATTGTTATTCTGCGATCGAAGATATGAGTATTTTACCAGAATTATGACAATCAGCGATTGTCTCGTCGCCATCCAAAGAATGCTAGTTGGGGGGGGGCAACATCGCTTGGAGGATCGCTTTTCACCTCGCATGGCTATCATCCCACCCCAAATCAAAGATTGTGGGCTGGGGATTCTCACCTGTCTAGCTAACTTTAAGGTTTGTTATTGCGGTGGAAGCGTCTCTTAGTCCTTCTGGCAATGGCTTTGCGCTTCTGCTTTTCCAGAGGCGTCTCGAAGTGGCGGTGCTTTCTCATGTCGGGGAAAATTCCCGCTTTGGAAACTTGTCGCTTAAACCGTCTTAGGGCTGACTCGATCCCTTCATTTTCGCCGATTACTACTTGGGTCATCTTTTCTCCTTTTTGTTGGTCCGATCGAGTTCTATCATATCAAGGTTTTTGACCGCGTGACCTGTTGGAGGTGAGTTTTTTGGGGGCAGGTAGTAGGGGAGGTGTCCCCGTACCCGCCCCAAGGGGGAGGAGAAAGAGCGATCGACGAATAGAAATGATTCAGGTCGATCGTACTTTGAGAATCAAGGCAGTCAGAAAGCGGTTTTTTTATTCAATCCTTCGTTGTAGCCGACAAATGAATTAAAAATCCCGCTTTCTTAAGTTTTAGCAAGTACGTAACAGACTGATGGCTGATGGCTGATGACTGATGACTGATGACTGATGACTGATGGCTGATGACTGATGACTGAT
>JBOFTL010000659.1:0-1637 GCA_051652045.1 Microcoleus sp.
TGTGGGTGCGCAACGCACCTTACCTCTGCTTGACTTTGTAGCTCTCGCAACGTGCAACTGATATCAGGTTCGCTTAAACAGTTATAATTAAAATCAGCTTTAGATTTGCTAAAACCGATTTTTTATTATAAATAATTACCCGAGCCTGATATTAATTTCAGGGAGTCAATCGGTCAATTTGCTAGTATTATATAAACTTTATATAAACGTTTAAACGCTAAAATTTGATATTAAAAAATGTTAAAAATTATGATTTCGATCCATGTTTTTTATTGCATTTTTAGCGTACCCAGCAGCGCCAGGATTTCGTAAAGAAAGTATAAAATTTAGACCGAAATTGGCAAAAATGTGTTTAAACCTAATAATAGGATAGCTAATTTTAAAATGCAATGGATACAGCTAACTTTCCCTGGTTAACAACAACAATCCTGTTTCCTATTGCTGCGTCTTTGCTGATTCCTTTCATTCCCGACAAGGACGGCAAGACGGTGCGGTGGTATGCTTTGATTGTCGGTTTGATTGATTTTGTTCTGCTGGTTTACACTTTTTACGCTCATTACGACTTTAACAATCCAGAATTGCAACTTGTAGAGAGTTACTCTTGGGTGCCGCAACTGGATTTGAATTGGTCCGTGGGCGCTGACGGTTTGTCGATGCCACTGATTTTGCTGACGGGTTTTATTACTACTCTCGCTATTTTAGCAGCATGGCCGGTGTCGTTCAAACCGAAGCTATTTTACTTTTTGATGCTGGCAATGTACGGCGGCCAAATTGCAGTTTTTGCCGTACAGGATATGCTGCTGTTTTTCCTGGTTTGGGAACTGGAATTAGTGCCGGTTTACCTGATTTTATCAATCTGGGGCGGCAAGCAACGCCTCTATGCAGCAACGAAGTTTATCCTGTACACGGCGGGAGGTTCGCTGTTTATTTTGGTTGCCGCCTTGACGATGGCGTTTTACGGCGATACCGTAACGTTTGATATGCGGGCGATCGCGCTTAAAGATTACGCCCCAAATGTAGAATTCCTGCTGTACGCCGGTTTCTTAATCGCTTACGGCGTGAAATTGCCGATTTTTCCCCTGCACACTTGGCTTCCTGACGCCCACGGAGAAGCGACGGCACCAGCCCATATGTTGCTAGCAGGAATTCTGCTGAAAATGGGTGGCTATGCTTTGCTGCGGATGAATGCGGGAATGCTGCCGGATGCTCACGCTGTCTTCGCACCGATTTTAGTAATTTTGGGTGTAGTAAATATTGTTTACGCGGCTTTAACTTCTTTCGCGCAGCGAAATTTGAAGCGGAAAATTGCTTATTCTTCAATTTCGCACATGGGGTTTGTGTTAATCGGGATGGCTTCGTTTACCGATTTGGGAATTAGCGGCGCGATGCTGCAAATGGTTTCTCACGGTTTGATCGGGGCGAGTTTGTTCTTTATGGTGGGCTGCACTTACGATCGCACTCACACGCTGATGCTCGATGAAATGGGCGGTGTTGGGAAGAAAATGCGCAAGGTTTTTGCCATGTGGACTGCTTGTTCTATGGCCTCTTTAGCTTTACCGGGAATGAGCGGTTTTGTAGCGGAATTGATGGTATTTGTCGGTTTTGCTACCAGCGATGCTTACAATCCGGTGTTTAAG
>JBOFTL010000660.1:0-5941 GCA_051652045.1 Microcoleus sp.
AACCTGTAGAATACCCTCAAGGACAAATTCCTTTAACTCACGGCAAATCGGGGACGGCCGAACAAGTAGCGCAATTAGTGTTATTTTTAGCTGCTGATGTTTCCAATCACATTACTGGTACTGAAATTTGGATCGATGGGGCGCAATCACTGCTTATAGGTTGAACCTTACTAATTATAGCTAATTGTAGGGTGCGCAGTGCGCATTTTACGTTGCAAATAGCCGATCGAACTAATTTTTGAGTAAGTTCTAATTGTAGGTGCGCAGTGCGCACCTTACGTCGCAAATAGCCGATCGAACTAAATTTTGCAACTTCTAATTGTAGGTGCGCAGTGCGCACCTTACGCCGTAAATAGCCGATCGAACTAAATTTTATCCCAAATCTGAGTTAGATATCCTCTTTATAAATATTCCACTTACGATTAGATTTTTTGCGATTGCTTCGCTTCGCTCGCAATGACAATAGCGGGGAATCCAAACCCAGATTTAGTATTAGATCGCTATCAAAACAGAAAATATCGCTGCGCCATCGGCAAAACAGTTGCCGGTTCGCAAATCAACAATTCCCCATCCGCCCTCACTTCATAAGTCTCAGGATCGACTGCCATTTCTGGCAAGTAATCGTTGAGTTTCATATCTCTTTTACTAATTTGCCGAGTGCCAGAAACCGCTACAGTTGGTTTTTGCAAACCTAGCTGTTTGGCAATATCTCGATCGAGCGCCGCCTGCGAAACAAACGTCAGAGAAGTAGCCGCGATCGCACCTCCAAAACTGCCAAACATCGGCCTCATATGCACTGGTTGAGGTGTCGGAATGCTAGCATTTGCATCTCCCATTTGCGAATAGGCGATCGCACCTCCTTTAATTACTAATTCCGGTTTCACCCCAAAAAATGCCGGCCGCCACAAACACAAATCTGCCAATTTTCCCTCTTCCACCGAACCCACATACTGACTGATTCCGTGGGTAATGGCCGGATTAATCGTGTATTTGGCAACGTAACGCTTCGCCCGAAAATTGTCATTTTCACTGCTTGCGGAACTGGCATCATTCCCGTTCAAAATTCCTCTTTGCACTTTCATTTTATGTGCCGTTTGCCAAGTCCGCAGGATTACTTCTCCAACCCTTCCCATCGCCTGCGAGTCGGAAGAAATCATGCTAAACGCGCCTAAATCGTGCAAAATATCTTCAGCAGCGATCGTTTCTCTTCTAATTCTCGATTCGGCAAAAGCAACATCTTCAGGAATGCTTCGATCTAAATGGTGGCACACCATCAACATATCTAAATGTTCTTCTAAAGTGTTGACAGTATAAGGGCGAGTCGGATTAGTTGAAGAAGGCAAAACATTAGCTTGACCGCAGACTTTAATAATATCCGGTGCGTGTCCGCCGCCCGCACCTTCCGTGTGATAAGTGTGAATTGCTCGATTTTTAAAAGCAGCAATTGTAGCTTCCACAAATCCCGCTTCGTTGAGAGTATCGGTATGAATTGCGACTTGCACGTCGTACTCGTCAGCTACACTCAAACAAGTGTCGATCGTTGCTGGTGTAGTTCCCCAATCTTCATGCAATTTCAAACCCATTGCACCTGCTAATATTTGTTCGACTAATCCTTGGGGTTGACTGCTATTTCCCTTACCTAAAAAGCCGAGATTTACGGGAAAAGCATCGGCTGCTTGCAGCATTCGATAAATATGCCAAGGGCCGGGAGTGCAAGTTGTAGCGTTTGTACCCGTCGCTGGGCCCGTACCGCCGCCTATCATTGTAGTGATTCCAGAGGCGATCGCGACTTCTATTTGTTGCGGGCAAATAAAGTGAATGTGAGTGTCAATTCCGCCTGCCGTGAGAATCATTCCTTCGCCAGCAATAACTTCCGTACCGGGTCCGATAATAATATCTACTTTATCTTGAATGTAGGGATTTCCGGCTTTACCAATTTTAAAAATTTTGCCATTTTTAATGCCGATATCTGCTTTAACAATTCCCCACCAATCTAAGATTAAAGCATTAGTAATTACGGTGTCAACAGCGCCGTCAGCATTAGAAATTGGTGACTGTCCCATGCCATCGCGGATGACTTTACCGCCGCCAAATTTAACTTCATCGCCGTAGGTGGTAAAGTCTCGTTCGACTTCGATAAATAATTCGGTATCTGCTAAACGGATGCGATCGCCCGTTGTGGGTCCGAAGGTTTCCGCGTAAGCGCGGCGGCTCATTCTGTAACTCATATCACTTAGCTCCTCATTGGATTTTCTCGAAGTTTTTCCAGCCTGAAAATGCTCGTTATTGCCTATTTTTTGCGTACCTCTCTATTGGACAAGCGGGAAGCATTCCGACCGACGATCTATTAGTTACAAGCTGAGGCTTACTGCCGGAATGCTTCGCCCCTAGGAATATATTTGCACAACACAGATGCAACGTTTTTTATGAGGTTTAATTTCTTTCGCTACTTGTACTTTTTTCGATCGACTGTCAACTGTCAATTGTCAATTGTCAATTGCCAACTGTCAATTGTCAACTCTCAACTCTCAACTATTTAATCCAGCATTTTCTTAAGTTCCCTTTTCAAAACTTCTGTATCTACTGTCATGTGGTATGCTTCCAAACTCCAATGTTCTGGATCGCTAGTGGGTTCAACCATATAGGAATAGTCCAGTCCTAGTATTTGAGAAATATAATAAAAATAGGGCGGCGTATATCCTCCGTTAAAAAATTCTATCACTTTAGTACCTGGTTGGCACCATAGCAAATTTGTGAAGCCAGCGCCGTGAGGGCCGACAACTACTGCTGCTTCCTGAAATATGCGAATTTGTTCGTCAACGGGGCGAGATATATCTTCCAAAATCTCAAAACCAAATTGCTGCAAAACTTCTTTCACCTCTATTTCATTTTTTACCCGACGCTTACCCGCTCTTGATATGTAAATTTTCCTTTTTGCCTCGCACTTTTGGAGCGGGCAAAATCTGTTGCGCAAGTCTACAATATCTGGGGTTATTATAGTTCGCATATTGTTTCCCAAGATCGCAGATTCTGCTTGAATTTTTTCCTGCCAATTTCTAGTATCTATTAGCGAAGTTTCGGGGATTCCTAATTTTTGTAAATATTCCTTCTCGTAATGGGTGTTGCGCAAGGGATAACATATTTTTACTTCTTGCCAAATGCCTTGGCCGAAAACTTTTTCGATCCGGCAAAGTTTGCTTAATATGCCTATGATGAAATCGTAGTACCCACCCCAAAAATGCGACCAAGGAGCAATAACTATCGGGTATTTTACCTGTTTGAGTTTGTAGGGCAAATCGAGGAGGCCGGAAGCATTTCCGTAATCCAGATCTAACATCGATTTATCGTTAATTAAAACTGTTCCAGAACTGCAAATACTTAGCGATCGAATCCGATCGTTCATCCCAACTTGCCAAATATAATATTTATCAAAATTTACAGTAAAATCATTGACTAGCCACCTAGCATCTACGCTAGTTAAAGATTTTAATCCTGGCATAGTAACTGGTTCGTAGGATTTTTGGTAAACGATCGCATCTTCTAAGATCTTAATGCTTGCATCCCTATCTAGCGGATTTCTCCACACTTTACTTGATGCCACAAGCAAGCTGAACTTAAACTTTTGCTTGAGATCGTCTACGTATCTTGTCACTTTCATGAACTTTTACCGATTTGTGCGAAGTTATGAAAAATGCAAATATACAAAATGCAAATATACAAAATGCAAATATACAAAATGCAATTCTTAAACCTAGTTAGTAACGTTCGATCGATTAAAAATGATAGCTGTCTAAATTTTCCCAGGATTTGCAAGTTGGCGGCTGCCAATTTTTGCTATTTGTTTGCTGTATTTTAAGTGTTTTTCCTGCTGGTAATTGGCCTTAAAACCTTGCATTAAAATTTGACAGCGACTCTAATATTAATACATCGCCGATCGCCCTGTCAACAATCGTGTTGCCACCCGCAGCATTTTTACACCCACCTCAAAATCTTTACATTAGTTTACTATCAGGCGCAAAAATCAGGGCATAATTTGGATAAGTTCCCTTCTCAAAACATCGACATCTACAGTCATATCCATACCGATTAAACTCCAATCTTCCCCAGCATCGCTGTCATCGACAGTACAGGAGTATTCTAAATTCAAAAGCTGGCAAAGGTAATAGAAAAATGGTGGAGTGTAGCCAGCATAAAAGAATTCCATTACTTGAGTACCGGGCTGACACCACAGCAAATTTGTAAAAGCAGCCCCGTGAGGGCCGACAACAACTGCCGCTTCTGCAAACAAGCGAATTTGTTCGTCAAGGGGGCGAGAGATATCTTCCAAAATTTCAAAACCAAACTCTTGCAACACTTCCCGCACTTGCACTTCGTTTTTCACTTTACGTCTGCCGCTTCTAGAGAGGTAAAGTTTTCTGTAAGGTGTTACCTGTTCCTTAAGAGCGAATTTGTTCCGCAGCAGGGCGATGTCGTAAGGGCTGGGAAAATACCAGTCTTGATTGTTTCCCAACACGACGCATTCTGCGTGATATCCTGTTTCTCGATCGCGAGTGTCGATTAGCGAGCCTTCAGGAATCCCTAATTTTGCCATAAATTCCGATTCAAAATTGGTATGTCGGAGGGGATAGCAAATTTTTGCTTCTTGCCAGATTTCTTTGCCCAAAGCTTCCTCAATCCGGCAAAGTTTTGCCAGGACTAAAATAACGTAATCGTAATAACTCGCCCACAAATGCGACCAAGGTGCAACTACCAGCGGATAGGTAATTTGATGGGGTTTGTAAGGCCATTCCAGAATGCCCGCACCGCTGATGCGAAAATCCAAGTCTAACAGCAATTTGTTGTTGAGCATGGTATTGCCCGAGGCGCAAATAGTTATCGACTCTATTTGTTCTTTGGCGCGGACTTGCCAAACATAATCTGGCTCAAAAGATACTGTTTTTTCTGTTGGGAAATACCGTGAAGGTATTCCATTTGTTGAGACTAATGCTGGAATGTCGATCGATGGGTGCTGTTGTTTGTAAACAATGCTGTTGTCCAGCAATTTAATGCTGGTATTGCGGTCTAAAGGAGTTCTCCAGACGCGCCTAGAAGTAGCCAGCAAGCTATGTTTCAACATCAGCTTAAGCTGGTCGATCGATTTGGGATTCATGGTAAACATATTGTTTGTATGCTGGCGGTTTTAACAACTACAGGACTTGCCAAAGATTGAGGGTTTTGCATCTGGTATCCTCAAATTGACAGAGTGTTTTTAGGGCGCGGTTTACATCCCCTGTTTAACTGCAGATAATTGTTAACTGTCAACTATTTAAGACGCTTGCTATCAACTGTCAAACGTCAACTGTTTGATTACCCTGTTTGAATACCCTGTATAGTGCAATTGCTTCGTCGTGTCAGCCACGAACTATCAGACATACGCACCAAGACTGCCAACAAGCGGATGTTTAATTTTTATTGAGGATTTGACCCAAGTATTTTGGTGAAAAAACTCGGTTTCGATCGCCCGTTTGCCAGTCCTAAATTATTATCTATCTTCCACTGCCAGATTTAACTCGGTCAAAAGTTAGATACAATAGATTGCAGGTTTATGAAGTACACCAATTTATCGGATAATCCCCCCGAGGACACGGCACTGCCGTGTCCCTACCGACGATCTCGATCTACCTCACCTACATGAAAACTGCTGTAACTAACTTACCGTTCACTCTCCCGTTAAAGCCGTAAACTTGACGGCTGCCTGCAAAAGGTACCAACTGAACTTCCCTTTCATCTCCAGGCTCAAATCTTACGGCTGTACCTGCCGGAATATCCAACCGCATTCCTTTTGCTTGTTCTCTATTAAATGCTAGCGCTTCGTTCGCTTCAAAAAAGTGGTAGTGCGAGACGATTTGAATGGGTCTATCCCCCGTATTTGCCACCAACAAACGTACCGTCTGGCGATTGG
>JBOFTL010000661.1:0-3314 GCA_051652045.1 Microcoleus sp.
GAAAGTGCTGCTTTAGAAGTTTTAGGTCGATCGAACGTCCAAATTTTACCAGAACCATCCCTCGGTGCGGAAGATTTTTCGATGTATTTAGAACACGCACCGGGAACGATGTTTCGTTTGGGAGTTGGACTCAAAGACAAGCCAAATTATCCCCTCCACCACCCGCAATTTGAAGTTGATGAATCTGCAATTGTTACTGGAGTAGTGACTTTGGCGGCGGCTGCTTGGAAATATTGGGAAACAGTCGATAGTTGAGAGTTGTTTGGGAGTTTTGAGTTTTGAGTTTTGAGTTTTGAGTTGAAAGAGATTTGAGAGCGTCAGCCCGATCGAACACAGATTAACTTTTGGTGGTGTAGGGATGAAGCATTTGGGCGACAATCTTTGGTAAAAACGCGATGTTTTGATGTCCAAATGCTTCATCCTCTTCATCCTCTGAACCGTATTGCGATCTAAAAGACTTATTCAGCAAGCGCTATTTATTGAAGGGTCAGTTTGGAAAGTAGCACGCGGGATGTGCGATCGCCACAGGAAGGAAGCGCAATGTAGAATTATCAAACGATCCGCTTTCAGTTCTAGCAAAAAGACATCCTTGCCTATAAGTCGATAATTCCTGGAACAACTATGTTAATAAAATCTCCCTCTGCTTTGGAAAAACCCTCAGTTAATCCAGACTTACTCAAAGATTTACATATAATCGATCGCCACCATTATATACGGTTGCTGGCGTTTGTTATCCTTTATCTAGCGGCAGCTATTTCTGCTTTTATAATTGCCAGTAGCCTTTTAAATCCTTGGTATTATGTGGCGTGTTTGCCACTGTATATTCTGGCTGCGGCTGCTTTACACGGGATTAGTTTGTTTACCCATGAAGGAGTGCACGGCGTACTTTCTACTAACCCGTACTGGAATCATTTTTTAAGTATTCTTTGCGCTATACCAGTTTGCCAAAACTTTTCTGCTTATAAAGTTTTGCACCTGAAACATCACAAATATCTCGGGTTAGAAGGCGATCCAGACCACTACAAAAATTATACTCGTAGCGCGTGGTTAGTTTTTTTAATGTACTGGGGGCGCTTACTCATCGGTTATCCCGTTTATCTTGTCGCAATTCCGATTTTGGGTTTTCGTCAGGGAAATGCGATCGATCGTTTCTGGATATCGGTTGAGGTAATTTTACTCGGACTTGTAATCGCTGGAATATTGCTGTCACCGATTCCCCACTCATTCCTCATTCACGGTTGGTTAATTCCCATGTTATTTATCAACACGATGGTGAATATTCGGGGAATGAGTCAACATACATTGCTCGCAGAAGAATTCGATCTAATTCGGGGAACGCGCACAATTATTAGCAACCCGATTACCAGGTTTTTTATGTGTAATGAAAACTATCACCTGGAACATCACCTGTATCCGGGAGTTCCCTGGTATAACTTGCCGCGCTTGCATCAAGAAATTAAAAATGAATTGTTGTTACGGGGCGCGCCTTATATTCCGTCTTATTTTGCATTCGTGCGCGATTTTGCGATCGCTAGCTTTACTCACTCTACTGTTGGTAGCGTTACCAATAAATCCAGTTGATGTGAAAAATTGTAGGGGCGGTTTCGATCTGTCAAGAGGGGGCGATCGCAAGCATTCTATATAAGACTTACGCACAGACTATATTTGTAGGGTGCGCACTGCGCACCTTACTACTACTACGCACCTTACTACTACAGATAGTGTAAAATTGATTTTTTGCGTAAGTCATGCTATGTAAACCCGCCACTATCGAAGTCATAGTATAAAAGTAAGTCAGTCATGCAAACATTAAACGATCGAGCCAATATTTCACTCCCTAGCTTGCATCCTCCTAATTTATGTTGGGAAGAAATCGCAAATCTTCCTACTCTAGATGCAGCAGTATTAAAGGTAACTTCAGTTTATGATTTTTTAGCTCATCCTTACTTAACTTGGATGCAACTCGATACAACTTCCCGCGATGCTTTTCGCCTGACTCAATTGCCATTTCGCTTTGCAGTCGAATCTTTTTCTCAAGCATTGGCGGCTGTTTTGGCGCGCATTCCCGTCTTGGAAGCGCGATTACCCATCTTCTTTAATATTGCAGAGGAACATGGAAGAGGCGATCGCCAACTGTCCCACAAGTACACGTTTCGTCAATACTTGCAAGCGTTAGGTGCAACGGAGGCAGAATTAGCAACGCTTTGCACTGTTTCTGTGCTGGCATTTAATCAGTCAATTTTGAGTTATTGTCTGACTCAATCTGCGGCTGCGGGTGCAGCAATGTTAGGTACGATCGAATACTTATATGTGGGAATTAGCAGCACGATTTCTAGCACGATCGATCGCCGCGCCTGGACAATTAAAGGCAGTCAATCTCACTATACTATCCACGAAAAACTTGATACAGAACACGCTAAAGATTTATTGATGTTAGCAACTCCGGCTTGGGATGAATTTTCTTCCCGCGCAACGATCGCTCAAGGATTGATTTTAGGCGCTTACTATTTTTGGAGTTTGTATCGTGATTTACTCCCCTCCTACTGAAATTGATTTCTCCCAAGTGCGTGAAGATCCCGCGATCGAACTTCAAGTAATTAACCGATTGGTAGCACACCAAAAACATCCCTTGCGTATTTTATTAATTGCTTCTGGTGGTTGTACGGCGCTGAGTTTGTTAGTAAATCCAAATGTAGCACAAATCGAAGCAGTCGATCTAAATCCAGCGCAACTTCATCTAGTCGAATTGCGACGACAAGCGTTGTTACATTTATCGTTAGACGAACAATTGCGGCTGATTGGAGTCAATTTAGCTGCGGATGAAACAGAGAGACTCGCGCTTTACGATAAATTGCGATCGCACCTTCCCGATGCGACACAAGTTTTTTGGGATAAGCGACTGGAACAAATCGCTTTTGGAGTTAATCGAATCGGAAAATTTGAACAGTTATTTAGAGAACTGGCGGCGGAATTTAGTAAAATCGGTTTAGAGCCGCTAACTTCTCCCGCGACAGTAATTGAGGATTCTCGATGGCGAGAAATTTTTGAATTTGTGTTCGATCGCAATAAACTCGCACAGATATTTGGGGAAGCGGCGGTTAATTATTCAATGGATCGCAGTTTTGGAGAACATTTCGCCGATGTAATGGCGCGAAGTCTGCTGCAATTCAGCCCAGAAACCAATTATTTCTTGACGCAGGTGTGGCGCGATTCCTACTCGAATTTCACCGATGGACTTCCTCTTTATTTACAAGCACCCGCACAAACAGCGATTCGCTCTTTTGGCGTCGATAGACTCAAACTTCATCAAGGTG
>JBOFTL010000662.1:0-8138 GCA_051652045.1 Microcoleus sp.
TTCGGATCCTCATCCACCCGTCCCCTGCTAAAATCTACAATTATTAGATTGCTTACGGGTGGAATCACAGCCTCACGCGACTCTCATCCCACACTAACCGAGGCGGTATAGTGTGGGGATTCCCGTCTGTTTAGCTAAATTCTGGTTCCCTATCCCTTTTATAAATCTTCCGCTTAGAGCTGTAATCTTTGCGTTGGCGGAGCCTGTCCGTAGGACTTATGCTTCACTTCGTTTCGCTTCGCGACATGAAACGCAATGACAATAAAGGCAGTAATCGATCGACTATCAACTATCAACTATCAACTATCAACGATCGATCGCGAGCGGGGACGCTCGCACTACAACTATCAACTATCAACTATCAACTTTCCTGCCTACCAACAGATAAGTCATCATATCGCCTTTACCTTTCACCGAAATCACGCCGCGTTCCTGGAAAATGTATTTATCCCGCAGCCTTTCGTAGGTAGCAACTGTTACCTGAATCGCACCCGGTACGCCTTGAGATTCCATCCGCGAAGCTGTATTTACGGTGTCTCCCCACAAATCGTAAGTGAATTTTTTGATACCGATAACTCCAGCTTCTACAGGGCCGGTGTGGATGCCGATGCGGATGCTGAGCGATTGACCTCCCTTGGTAGACATCTGAGCGATTGCAGCTTGAATCTCGATCGCCATTTCGGCAATTGCTTCAGCGTGATTGTCACTAGGTTTCGGCAATCCGCCAACTACCATATAAGCATCACCGATCGTCTTGATTTTCTCAAGTCCGTAGCGATCGGCCAATTCATCAAAAGCTGAAAAAATCTCATTAAGTAACTCGACTAATTCCGCAGGCGATAAATGAGTTGACAGTTTGGTAAAACCTACCAAATCGGCAAACATCACCGTCACTTCAGCAAAACTGTCGGCGATCGTATTTTCTCCTTGTTTGAGGCGCTGGGCGATCGGGCCTGGCAAAATATTTAACAGCAGACGCTCGGATTTTTCCTGTTCTTCAGCTAACTTTTTCAGATAAGCTTGTTCCTTATCCCGCAGCCGCTTCTTTTCCAAACAAGCACCAATTCGAGCCTTTAATAAAACCGGATTAAAAGGTTTAGACAGATAATCTTCTGCCCCCAATTCAATGCAGCGAACGATACTATCAATATCGTCCACCGCCGAAATCATAATCACCGGAATGTAACGCAACTTCTCATCCGCCTTCAGATGTTCGAGCACTTGATAGCCGTTCATCTGAGGCATCATAATGTCGAGGAGCACCAAATCGAAAGACTGCGATCGCATCATTTCCAGGGCTTGAAACCCGTCTTCAGCAACGCTTACTGCGTGGCCTTGACGCTGGAGTCGGCGCGCCAGCAAATCGCGGTTTACCTCATTGTCGTCAACAACCAACACGCAGCCCTCGTCACCTTTCATTGCTTAGCCTCTTTCAGAAGCGTTTCGATCTTACCTAAAAGTCGGGGAAATTCCACCGGTTTGGTGTCATAATCATCGCAGCCTGCAGCCAAACACTTTTCGCGATCGCCCGCCATTGCGTGGGCCGTGAGCGCGATCACCGGAATCGTGCTAGTTTCGGGAGCGGCTTTAATTTGTTCCGTAGCGCGCCATCCGTCAAGTACCGGCAGGCTCATATCCATCAGAATCAAATCCGGTAATTTCGCTATTGCCATCGATACCCCCTCAGCACCGTCAACAGCAATAAACACCTCATGTCCTTTGCGAGCGAGGCGTCTCGAAAGCATATCCCTGTTCATTTCATTATCTTCGACCAACAGGATTTTAGCCATTGGTGTTCTCCTTCCCCAACAAACGCTCTGACTTTTCCTGTTTCTCGAGTAAATAGTGCTCCTGATGTCGGAAATGCTTATTTTGCCGAGCAGCACCCATCCTATCGGGCCGCAGGATGGAGTTAACTTGAAATCTGTTTTCAGAAAGATTAACCGCGCCTTGGCGCTGGAGTCGGCGCGCCAGCAAATCGCGGTTGTGCTCGTTGTTGTTAATCACCGATACGCAACCCCCATCCTCTTTCATGGCATCGCCTTTTTGAGAAGCGTTTCAATCTTACCCAAAAGTCTGGGAAATTCCACCGGTTTGGTATCATAGTCGTCGCAGCCTGCCTTCATGCACTTTTCTCGATCGCCCGTCATGGCGTGAGCCGTCAGCGCGATCACCGGAATCGTGCTAGTCTCAACAGCAGCCTTAATTTTTTGGGTTGCTTGCCACCCATCAAGTACCGGCAGATTCATATCCATCAGAATCAAATCCGGTAATTGCGCCATTGCCATCGACACCCCCTCAGCGCCATCCACAGCAATCAAAACCTCGTGTCCTTTGCGAGTCAGACGCCTAGAAAGCATATCTCTGTTCATTTCGTTATCTTCGACCAACAGGATTTTAGCCATCGATTTTTTCCTCCCCTTGTCCGTACCTGCGGTCGAGGCTGGCGTTCACTAAGTCGCGAACTTCGCGCAGCAAAGTATTGCAACTGTACACTCCCTTGTGCAGTACCCGATCGACACTGCCCTCTAGCTGCTGGCTTTCGAGCTCTGTCAATTCTTTACCGGTAATCACCACTATTGGTATTGCTTTTCCTGAATCCGATCTGCGCAATTCGCCGATCAACTCAAAGCCGTCCATTTCTGGCAGCATCAAATCCAGCAAGATCAAGTTCGGACTGACTGTCTCTAACTGTTGCAAAGCAGCGCGTCCGCTATCTGCCTCCGTCACTGCCCAACCGTGTTTTTCTAAGATGCGCCGCAGAATATCGCGGATACCAATATCGTCTTCCACAATTAAGATCTGACCGATCGAACTGTTAGGGGCAACATTATTATCTCGATCGCGCCTGTACTTTTCCAACAGCGCAGCCAGCCGTTTGCCGTCTACTGGCTTAGTCAGGTAGTCCGACGCACCCAGTGCAAAACCGAGACTTTTGTTGCCAACAAAGGATAGCAGGATTACGGGAATTTCAGCAAGATCTGGATCTGCCTTCAGGGCTGAGAGAACAGCCCAACCGTCCATTTCTGGCATCATCACGTCGAGGGTGATGGCATCGGGTCGCAATTGCTTGGCGAGGTTTAGGGCTTGTGTGCCGCTGGCTGCCATTTCAATGCGCAGTCCCTGGCGCGCGAGAGCTCGCTCGATCAAGTCGCGGGAGATGGGGTCGTCGTCTACTACCAAAACTGTGCCGGCTGCGGGTGTGCGGGGTGGAGCATTCTTGGTGCGAACTTTGTTTTCAACTTCTGGTAATTTAATTTTTCTGGGCAAGAGTACCGTGAAGGTGGTGCCCGTTCCTAAATCACTCTCCACTTCAATGCTACCTCCCATCATCTGGCAGAAGCGCTGGCTGATGGCCAGTCCCAAACCGGTACCGCCGTACTTTTTAGTTGTAGAAGAATCGGCTTGGGTAAAAGGTTGAAAAACTCGCTGCAATTGTTCTGGTGTCATGCCGATACCCGTGTCGGCGATGCGGAAACTTAAAAATTCGGAATTAGTAATTAAAATTTGGGTGGCTTCCTGTTGGTTTTTCATTCTTAATTGTTCGTTTCTAAGTGTTTCAACTCCGATCGATATTGTTCCGTGTTTGGTAAATTTGGCAGCGTTGCTGAGTAGGTTCAGCAACACTTGCCGGACTTTAGTCATATCGGCGTGCATGGTTGGAAGGCTGTCGGGGCAATGAATCTCTATGCCATTGCCGTTTTTTTCGATCAGTGGTAGTGCGGTGGCTGTAGCACTGTCGATTAGAGATGGGATGTCAAAGGTTTCGAGATACAACTCCATCCGCCCTGCTTCAATTTTAGAGATATCTAGGATGTCGTCGATCAGGGAAAGCAAGTGCTTGCCTGCATTGCGAATTTTGTCGAGGTCTGGAGCAAATTCTTCTAGTGTGTCTAACTCTTGGACTTCTTCTCTTAGCAGTTCGCTGTAGCCGATGATGGCATTGAGGGGGGTGCGCAGTTCGTGGCTCATGTTAGCCAGAAATGTGCTTTTGGCCCGGTTGGCTGATTCTGCTGCTTCTAGGGCCTGGTGCATTGCTGATTCTGCTAGTTTGCGATCGGTAATATCTTCGACTGTGCCTTCGTAGTAGAGGATGTTGCCGTCGCTGTCGGTGATGCTGCGAGAGTTTTCGGAAATCCAGATGATGCTGCGATCGCGGCGGTATACTTGCGATTCAAATCTAGATATTTCGCGGCGATCTCGCATGGCCGCGAGGAACTCCGCGCGCCGGTTGGGTTGGACGTACAGTTGGCGGTTGATGTCTGTGAGTTCGGCGAGCATTTGGCTGCAGGATTCGTAGCCGTAAATGCCCGCTAGTGAGGGGTTGACGCTGAGATAGCGACCTTCTGGGGTGGTTTGACAGATGCCTTCGACGGCATTTTCAAAGATGCTGCGGTATTTGGTTTCTGCTTGTTTTAGCGCCTGTTCTACTCGCTTGCGTTCTAGGGCGTTGGCGAGCATTTCGCCTACCATTTTCAGCAAGCCGGATATTTCTTGTGCGGGGGGGGCTGAGGGATTTGCGGTGTCGAAGCAGAGAAATCCTACTAGGGTTTTACTGCAAACTAGGGGTATGACAATTAGCGATCGCCCCGGTTTTTGAGAGTTTTTCGATCGGGAGTTTTGGTTTTTTTTGTTGCCGAAATTTGGGGTTGCCGCGCGATCGACTGTGGGGTTTTGTGTGGGATTTTGACCTTGAATGCAGGCGATTTCGGCTAATATTTCAGGTGGCAGTTCCTCGGTTTCTGTGAGGTGAATGCTTTCAAATTTTTGGATTTTGGAGGCAATCCAGGGGATTCGATCGATCTCGATTGTTGTGATGCCGTCCACCGGCAGTTCTGTAGCTGATGCAAACCATTCATAGGTTTTGTCGGCGCGGGTTTTGGATTCTGATAGCAGGTAGATATAGCTGCGATCGAATCCGCTTAAATTGGCGCAAGCTTGCAGTGCTCGATCGATGCCTCGGTCTATTTCTGATACTGACAGGCTGATAAAATGGGTTGACAAACTGGTGATTAACCGCTCTAATTCTACCCGGTATTGCAACGCTTTTTCTACTCTTTTGCGTTCGGTTACGTCTCGAAAACTCCACACTCTACCGACTGTTTTTTCGCCTACTTTTGATGGCAGTGAATTTACTTCTAAAATTTTGCCTGCTTTAAATTCTAATAATTCATTAATTTGAGCGTTTGGATGAGCTGACACTTGCATCACGTTTCTGAGAAATTTTTGGGGGTGTTTCAACTGCTGCATGGCAAAAGGAAACAAGTTTTTTCCCTGTTGTTTCAGATTGCTGGCATCCACTGCCTCTAATTTTTCACTTTCGGTTAAACCCCACATTTCTACAAATTTTTGATTGTAACTGCATATATTGCCGTTTCTGTCAACTGCCAGAAGGCCTGCATCTGCTGATTCTAACACGGCTTGCAGCATAGAAAGCGATCGCTCTTGTTCCCTGGCTCGGTTAGTTTGGTCTGTAATGTCAAAAAACACTAAAATGTCGATTGTTCGATCGAGTCCGGGACTGAAGAAACAGGAAACAGGTAAAATTTTGCCGTCGCGACAAAGGAATCGATCGTCAGAGTTGCTGTAAGGTTGGCGGTTCGCGATTGCCTCTGTTAAAGATATTTTATTTTTGTCGATCGAATTTTGGCTCGAATTTTCTGGCTGTTGATGGGAAGGCACTGCTGTGGATTTCTTAGCCTTTTTTTGCTTCAAGGCGATGCAATCGAGCAACAAAAGACCTGTGATTTCCGATTCGCGCCACCCCAGCAAGCGTTCGGCTTCGCGGTCGAGTGCGAGTACGTACCCCTGATGGTCGAGGATGCACAGTCCCGCGCCCAAACAACTAAAAGTTGCCCGCAGCCTGTCGATTGCTGATGCTGTTTCGGCTGAGAGAGATGTTTCTGGGGAGTCGGCCTGGGCCCGATAGGTTTCAGGTAGCTGCGACAAGGGACTGGCGTGGGGAAATTTTTGATAACTATCGCTTACCTGCTCTAAGAATAGCTGCCACTGCTCGGCAGTCAGGGGGGGAGAATCGCCGGCTAAACCGAGCTGTTGGAGTTGGCGCTGGAGGTGGGGATGCATAATTTCTGGCGCTGTGCAGGCAACTTTATCGAGTATGTGTTTGTATTCTCAGATGCTTGTTACGGGCGAATTAATTTGTTCGATCGAAGTTGCACATCTAACAATTTATTTTTAACTGGTTTTGAGAAAAATAGTTATTTGATTATTGAAGGCAACCTGCCGAATTCGATAGAAAAAAATAGGTGTTACTGCTAATTGTTCGCTGGCGGGACTTTTAACTGTGACTACTTGCTATTATCTTACAAAATTCTCAACCTAAATACACTATTTTAGGACGCGACATCCGCAGTGGGTTTTCACAGGCGGATCGGCTGTTTCCAAACAGCATAAGTATATTTACTGTCCGGTTCGACGGGAAAGCCGATCGGGCTGATGTCGGCGATCCCGCTTGCTGTTACTCTACTGTATTAATTGTTACCGCAACAGCAGCAGGCGAGGTGCGATCGCGATCGCAGATTTTTTCGCATCGCGATCGGTAAGTAATCAGTAGGTAGGCACAAAGAAACCTTGCTATGTAATCGAATGTGTATTGCTGCCAGAACCTCTGCGAAGGCGCGTGCCTGTCTGCAGGACTTATACTTCGTTTCACTCGCAATAACATATGTTATGTATTTTTCCACTCATCTACTTAATTGGTAATTGGTAAATTGATATATTGTATTTTTCATTCCTGTCTTTAAATGTTTAATTCTCATTGAGAAAAGCAGGCAAGCGAATTGTAAAAGTAGAACCTTTATCCAACTCACTGATGGCAATAATATCTCCGCCCATCATTTCGCAAAATTTCTTAGTAATCGTCAGTCCCAAACCCGTACCGCCGTACTTTTTAGTTGTAGAAGAATCGGCTTGCGTAAAAGGTTCAAAAATTCTAGCTAACTGTTCGTCACTCATACCGATACCAGTATCTTTAACAGTAAAAACTATCCATTCATCAGACGCAGACAAAGGTAAATCAGGAGAAAAAGCAGCAAAGTTATTGTCTTCGACCTCTAGTTCTTTAGGTTGTCTAACTGCCTGTTGGCTGATGCCGAATTCGCGGGTAACAGTCAGACTAACAAGACCAGTTTTAGTAAACTTAGCAGCATTACTGAGCAGGTTAAACAAGCACTGGCGGAGCCTAGTCAAGTCAGTCTTCATCGAACCAATATCGTCAGCGCAGTGTACTTCTAAGATATTCTCATTTTTATCGGCTAGCGGTCCGATCGTAGAAGTCACCTCCTCAACCAAATTTAAGATGTTGAAAGTTTCCAGATGCAGCTTCATGTGACCGGCTTCAATCTTAGAAAAGTCGAGAATATCCTGAATTAGTGCTAGCAAGTGCTGACCTGCCGTACTAATTCTTTTGAGATCGTCAGTGAACTCCTCAGCCCCGAGTTCTTGGGCATCTTCTTGCAAAAGTTCGCTATAGCCGATAATCGCGTTGAGGGGAGTTCTGAGTTCGTGACTCATGTTGGCGAGAAAAATGCTTTTCGAGCGGTTGGCGGCTTCAGCAGCTTCAGCGGCCTGGCGGAATTCTTCCGATCGCTTGCGTTCGGTGATGTCGCTGGTCATAATTAAAACGCACTGAGTGCTGCCAAGGTCGATCGGCTCGCCCGACACCAGCCAGTCGCGAACTTCGCCAGATTTGGTGCGAATTTTGAGTTCTTGATTGGAGATCGAATTTTGTTTTTGGAATATCTGGGCGAGTCGGCGACCGTCTTCGGGATTGACCCACATTCCCAAATCACCGGCAGTGCGACCCATCAATTCGCTGCGTTCCCAGCCCAAAGAACGCAAAAAGCTTTCGTTGACATCCAAAAAACATCCGTCTGTGAGAGTGCAGATGCCAATCCCAACTGGAGAAGTATGAAAAGCCTTGGAAAATCGTTCTTCTGAAGAACGGAGGGCGGCTTCTGCCTGCTTTCTGTCGGTGATATCTTGGACGGTACTGTTGATGTAGTGGGAGTTTACGGCTGCTTGTTCGCAGACTGTACGCTGGTTGCCGTCGGGGAGTACGAGGCGGTAGTCGATGTTGTAGGACTGTTTCTGAAATAAAGCGGCTTTAATGGATGTCC
>JBOFTL010000663.1:0-8360 GCA_051652045.1 Microcoleus sp.
AAAATCATGAACAAAAACACGAACAAAAACGTACTGAGTTTATTAGGCTATTCGGGTTGTTTGACCTTAATGCTGCTGGGGGCGAATCCTGCTAGTGCTGGCGTGAGTTCCTCCCAAGATACAGACATTACAGGAAATAACCAAATCGCACTCAATGCAGGAATCGATCGAGCAGACAGCCAATCTTCGCTACCAGATATCAACTCTGACAAAGTAGGAGAAGTCGCAATCTTGACTTTAGGCTGCGGCTGTCCGGGATGTCGGGCTATAGTAATTCAAACAATCCAGCAATAAGTCCTGACAGTCCCTCATGTAAGTCAAAAAACCAGCAAGTCAAAAAACCAGCAAGTCAAAAAACAAGCAAAACGAAAGTTACAGAAAACAACTCATCAATTATCGATCGACTCAAAAGTTTTAATTTCCAGAATGCAAAAATTAGTATGCAACAATTAGTTGTCAATAATTGCCAACTGTACTTTTAAATTGCAAACACCCAAAATTGATTACAACAACCCTAGCAAATTTAACCATACAGCGTTTCTTGCTGGGGTGGCGTCGCATCTTTCGGATCGAACTGTTTCAATTTAAAAACCTGCAACAGAAACAACCAGACATAAAGAGGATTCAACAAAACGTAGCGCTGCCAAAGTCTTCCCGGTTCCATTGCCAAACGAAACAGCCATTCTAAACCCATCTTCCCTAAAATTTCCGGAGCCTTAGCTAAATTTCCTGCATGAAAATCGTAAGCTGCACCTACAGCTATCAGCGGCATGGACAAGTCGTTGCGGTATTCGTAAGCCCAGACTTCTTGTCGCGGACATCCCAAACCGACAAAAGTAATTGCCGCACCGCTACTGCGAATTTGCTGAGCTATTTCCTGTTTTTCTTGGGGAGAAACTTGCCTAAATTTAGAAGGCATAGTCCCAGCGATAATTAACTTAGGAAAACGCTTGCACAGATTGCGAGATAAATCCTCAAGTACAGAAGTTTTAGAACCGTACAAAAAGATCGGCAGCCCTTCAGCAGCGGCGCGTTCGCAAATTGCTAACATCGCATTCGGCCCGCAAACTCGATCGGGCAATCCCGTATTGTGTAGCAAATTTAAAGCCCATCTCACCGGCTGTCCGTCTGGCAATACTAAGTCAATGTGATTTAGTCGGTAGCGGTGAGTTTTGTCAAGAACTCCAGTCATGACACCGTGCACCGCTAGGGCCGAAACTGATAGAGGTTTTCTAGCCTTAGCTGCGGTGATAATTTTATGGACAGTGGCTTTGTAATCAACAGCATCTACTAAGATGCCGAGTACATTCTGTTTGCCCTTATCGATCACTAGAATCTCCTTGTCATTTTTCAAGTTAACAGAGGTAACAGTCATAAATTTGCTCCTGAAGTTGTTGAAATTGATTCGATCGAAACTGTGTTTAATTGTTGACCAAGTCAGCCGGATATTTTTGCTGCCCCTAGCCAGCATTTATGACTGCAACCACCGTTCGTGGTTGCAGTCATAAATCTCTTGGAGGATTTGTTTGACGTTATATTTCATCTGCCAATTTGGGTAATGACTGGCAAATTTTCCGTTATCGCTGATCCACCAAATGTGATCTCCGATGCGATTACCTTCAGCATAACTCCAATTGAATTTGCGATCGGCAATTGTCTCACATATTTGGATAGCTTCGAGCATCGAACAATTGCTGTACCTACCACCTCCTGTATTGTAAACTTCCGCAACTCTCGGAGCTTTAAAAAACTCATTAAATGCTGAAATTAAATCGGCACTGTGAATGTTATCGCGGACTTGCTTGCCCTTATATCCGAATACGGTATAAGGAGTTCCCGTTACCGCGCACTTCATTAAATAGGCAAGAAAACCGTGCAATTGCGCTCCCGAATGATTCGGCCCAGTGAGGCAACCACCGCGAAAACAAGCGGTGTGCATATTAAAATAACGACCGTATTCTTGAACTAAAACATCGGCAGCTACTTTAGAAGCGCCAAACAAACTGTGCAAGCATTGGTCGATCGACATATCTTCGCGAATGCCACCTTCGTAAGTGTGACCCGGTTCAATTTCCCACCTGTATTCTTTTTCAACTAAAGGCAATTTGTTCGGCGTATCTCCGTATACTTTATTTGTTGATGTGAAAATGAAAACAGCTTTGGGACAGTGCAAGCGGGTAGCTTCCAAAAGATTGATCGTGCCGTTAGCGTTGACAGTAAAATCTATTTTTGGCGCGCGGGCTGCCCAATCATGACTGGGCTGGGCTGCGGTATGAATTACTAATTCGATCGACTTGCCGTACCGTTGAAAGATGTTGATAATTGCTTCGTAATCGCGAATGTCAACATCCAAATGGTAATACTTGGTTCCCAAGGACTTTTCAAGCTGTTGGCGGTTCCAATTAGTAGAACCGTCAGCACCGAAAAAGAACTGGCGCATATTGTTGTCGATGCCAACAATTTCCAAACCTTGTTTTGCAAAGAACTTGCAAGCTTCCGATCCGATTAAACCTGCCGATCCGGTAATAATAGCAACGCCCACGTTTCACATCCTCACTAAAGTTTTCCCTGTTTTATTTGATGTTTTGTTCGATCGCCCAAATCCGAAGCTATCCAGATTTGCGATCGAGTACATCGGCCCACAATTGAGCGAAGAATTTACCTTTAACATCCCAGTCGTAGACTTCCTTAATGCGTCTGCGACCGCCCTGACCTAACTGCTCGCGCAATTGAGGATCGTTAGCTAAACATACCACAGCCTCAGCTAAACCTCGCACTGCGCCATCGGGGTCATCAGCGACTACTTTAATACCGGTTTCAGCAGTTATTTGAGTCGCCGGGCCGCCCAAATCCAAACAGATTGTCGGACGACCGATACCCATCATTTCGGTACAGACAAATCCACCAGAATCGTGCAAGCTGGGATGCAATAAAACATGAGACTCTGCCATTTTAGAAAGAGTTTCCTCGCGAGGTAATGCCCCCCAGAAATGTACTCGATCTGCGATCCCTAATTCTGTTGCTAAAGCTTCCAAACGTTGGCGTTCCGGCCCATCGCCGACAATCCAATATGCTGATTGCGGCAGTTTTGCTGCGGCAAATGCTCGCAGACCCAAATGCACTCCTTTCCAATGCAAAAGCCGACCGACACTAATAAATCTAATTGGTTGTTCTGGAGGGGTTTGAGATTTTTCTAGTTGTTGAATTTCTGACTTTGACAAACCGACTTGAGAGAAAATTTTCACATTTTTTGCCTTGAGAAATCGCACTCTCGCGGCGGTTTCTTCGGTAGTTGCTAGGGCAATAGCACTGCGGCTTGCCGTAAGCCCCACAAACGGATCGCGTTCCCCCAATCCTTGAGCTAAAGCCCGCAGAGTTTCGTAAATTTTGCCGCGACGGCTGAAATCTTGCCAAAAAGGTTTTGGTGCCGCTTCTGCACCGCCCACCGGCCCCCAAATAAAAGGCTGCGGCAGCAAAGCTAGGAAACTCGGGGACCAATGTTTGACATAAGTTACGTGCTGTACTATATCAAAACCGATCGCGCGATCGAGTTTGCGGGCGGTAAAATAAGCCCAGATTTGCCACAAATAATAGTGCAATTGCAGCAAGCCTTGTTTGCCTTTCCAATCGTCGCTCCACCCGAACGGATCGAAGTAGATAAAATGCAAGTTAGGTACTGGATTGCGTTTGAGTTCTTCTTCAATGAAAGACCGACAAAAGGTGCGGGTAAATACCCATGTTTCGTGATATTTTGCAGCTTGCAAAGCAGTATTCCATCCCACTCCTTCTTCGGAGCCGAGATTTGGTTCGCAGGCAAAGGCAGATAACAAAACTTTCATTAGAATTGGTAATTGGTAATTGGTAGGTTCGATTTAGAGTTTTCTTCCTTCTTCCTTCTTCCCTCTTCCTTCTTCCTTCTTCCTTCTTCCTTCTTCCTTCTTCATTAAAAATGATGTAACTTCTATATAAGCTTTGGCAGCGGTTTCCGGGGTGGTACGATCGATCGATTGGCGCGATCGAACTCCCATTGACTCAATTAAATTTGGATTATCTAGAAAAACTTGCATTTTATCTGCCAACTCTGAAGCATTATTAGGGTCAAAAATATAACCGTTTTCGCCTTCCTCAATCAATTCGCAGGAAGCCGCACCGTTAGAACACAGCACCGGTTTGCCAAACACCATCGCCTCGGGTACCACCATACCCCACACATCTTCAAAAGTAGGAAATACGAAAATATCAGCTTGCTGAAAATAAGCTCCCAGACTGCCGTAATCCACCCATCCCAGCCACTTTACCCGATCGCTAAAACCTCGCTCCTGAATGAAATTTTCTAATTCTTCCTGTTGGTCGCCCTTGCCCGCGATCGCCAGCGTATAGTTAAAATATCCCCGCTCTTGCAACAGAGCGCAAGCCTCTAATAAAATTTTAATTCCCTTCCGCGCCGTAATCCGTCCCGCATACAGAAAAATCGGCCGCTGCACGTCTAAGTTAGGAGGTGTTGCTGTTGCCAAACGCTGCTGCAACGCTGCGGCATCGGGAACTAAATAAGTCCTGGCAAATACTTTTGATTCCGGTACTTTGAGAACTTCCATCAAGTATTTTTTCCCTGCTTGGCTGTTAGCAACAAAAGCACCCGCAAACTTGGCTAAAATCCGTCGCACGAACGTGCGAAAAGTGGAATCTCGAAAATCTGTATTCGGAGAACTGCCATCGTAAATAATTGCAATTTTCCAGCCGAATAACGGTTTGAGCAGCACCACCAACACAGTCCACAGCGAAAAAGCTTGGGGAAATACCACGTGGGGTTTGAATTTAAGCAAGTAACCGATAATGCTCGGCGATACCGCAATAAAACCTCGATCGTACCCGGTTTCTATCTTTTGGGTTTCGACAAATTTAGTCTCTCCAACTAATTGAATTACTGACGCTCCGGGGAGTGTCGGATCGAAACCGGACCAAACGCGGCCGGTGTAAAACACGGTGTTTTTAAATACTTTTGTGAATTCTCTCAATACTGGCTGCCAATACGCACCCAACTCTACTTCTGGCACCAGCCAAGCGATTCGCAATTCATTCATTTAGTGTTTACCTCGATGTTACCTCGATCGCATTTTTAAGCTTTAGGAATTGCGAGAATATTGCCTTCCTGCGGCGCGGCGGCGCTTTGCAGTTCTCCAGTATCTTTGACTGTAAAAAACTCGTAACCCAAATTTTTTAGAAAATTCCAGGCTCCAGCATCGGATAAATTGAATCGGTCGATCGCTTTTTCGTTAATTTCAAACAATACTTTCGGTCGCATTTTTTCAAACAGAGATTTCGCGCCCCGCAAGACGTATTCTTCGGCACCTTCTACATCCATTTTGATAAAATCTACTCGATCGATTCCTTCGCGACTCAAAACGCTGTCTATGGTAGTAGTAGCTACTTCTTCGTAAGTGGTATTTTCGCTGCCGTCGCCTCCTAGGGAGTAGCTGTTGGGAGCGTTGTCAATGTGGTAGAATTTTGCCGTTCCTTCTGTGTCTGACAGGGCGGATTTGAAGAGTCTGACTTGGGTCAAGTCGTTGAGTTTTACGTTGCGATCGAGATTTTGATAAGATTCTTCTCCAGGCTCGAAGGACAGAACTTTACCCGCATCGCCTACTAATTTTGCTGCTAAAACCGTATAAATTCCGGTATTGGCTCCCGCATCTATAAATATCGATCCGGGTGCTAGGGCGCTTTCTAAATAATACAGTTCCGGTTCGTAATCTTCGCGCAGGACAAAAATTCCTGTAGAACCGGCTTGTTTGAATTTAGCAGGCAAGAAAAAGCGGCACTTCCACTTCGGTATTTCTACAGTTGCCGGAATTCCCAACTGACAAAGTACCGCCCAATATATCGTGCGAAAAATTGCTGTCGCCGGAGCTTTCTTAAAAGCTCTGTGATTTTTGAGATAATTCCATTTGGTTGTGAAGTAACTCGAATTTGCTTGCATTTTTGTCTGTTTTTAAGTGTGCGATCGGTAGATCTGTATTATTCAACGAATCAAAAAGCGGTTGTTTACCAAATGTCAAGAATTATTAGCCACATTTTTGATGTCGATCGTTTCTAGAACTGAATTCAAACCCACAGTCCAAAAACCTCGCCCTAACTCTCAACTCTCAACTATTCAAGCTCCTTTTAAGCGGGCAACAAAAGACATCCAAAGTAACCGACGGTAGGGAAGCAGCCAATATATCGGCCACAGCAAACCTCCGTGCCGTTGAGTGTAAACTTTCCATTCTTCCAGAGGTTGCAGGGTAACATCTTGCAGTGCTAAACCTTTGGGTTTGCTAACTTTTTCCAGTTGTTCGGCTAAAGGCCTTTCTGGTACCGCTGTCGGTTTCGGATTCAGCGCGCAAGTACCGATATAACCGGGAGCAATCCACACCGTACATCCTTGTTGTTTAGCCCGCCATCCGTAGTCGTAGTCGGCTGCGTAGTGAATGAAAGCCGGGTCTAAATTGCCGACTGTCTGAATTACTGCTTGCGGAATAAGTACGAAATTACCGTTCATCGTATCGCAAGGCTGCGGTCGATCGCTCGGCGGTACCGCGCGCAGATAAATCGGGTGCCACCACCGACTTTGCACCATTCCTCCGTAGGTGAAAACACCAATTTCGGGGTCGCAAGTAGAGCCCGCAACAATTGCTTTGGTTTCTCCCTTGGCGATTAACTCGCGACTCGTTTTTAGCAGTGTATTTAACGCTTCTGGATACAGTACCGTATCGTCGTTAAGCCACAAACAGTAGTCAGGTTCGTCTTTCAGGGCCTCGCTAAAAGCTACCCGCATTCCCCCATTCCAGAACAAACTGCCATCTCCACCAAAAATCTTGACTTGAGGATAATTTTCGCGTACAGCTTGGGCCGTACCGTCAGTGCTGCCGTCATCTACTAAATAAACAGTGAGGTCAATTTCACTTGTTAATCTTTGTTGAAACAGCGACTCTAAAGTAACCAAAGTCTTTGACTTGCGGTTGTGACAAGTCATCAGGACTGCTATGCTTGTGGGCTCCATCTAAGTATATATATTGAGTTGTTTCTCAAAAAAATGTCCTCTTTCGATCGCCAGTGCCGATCGATTTTGAGTCCTATTCAATTAATAACTTAAGTTGTTCCCATTATCAAGAGTTTTAAGTGTAAATTTATTTATTTCAAAAGCTGTCAAGCCTCAGAATCCCGATCGACAGTATTCTTCCTTTGTCAGGACTCTGCCGGATTCGCACTCGCGCGTTGGGCGTGAATTTACTTTCTGATTCCCCCATCTTGCTCAGATATTAAATTGCGTAAGAGGTGATTGTAGAAACCAGCACTTCACAATCTCCGAGTATCTACTCATCCAATTTTTGCTCAAAGGGTTCGCCACTGACGAAACCTCAAAGCCTGCAATTCTCTGTCGATCGTCGCTTTCCGCAATAAAAGCGACATTTTCAGAAGTTTCTCAATCCCCGTATCAGCAGCAGGACCCTGTATCCTCCAGCACATCCCCCCAAACAAACAGAGCCGCTGTAAGGCTCAGTTTTTCGTTAACTCGATCGCCAGTAGCGATCGCAAACTGCATATAGTGGGTTGCGAAACAGGATTTTGAATTCTATTTCGACTCAACAATACAATACCGACACTCGATCGGGAGTTTTTTTTCATAAAAATCTGCACTTTCATATTAAATGAAAGTTAATTTATCCTCATTTAAACTCGGACAAATATACAGTTTTTTAGTTATTTGCTTGCTTTGCTTTCACCTGCTAGTTTGGTTTTGATACTGAAATACTTTGCTGTTTTGCTGTTCGATCGTCCTTCCCAAAATAACCCATAACCTATCAGTCAATTGTGTTGGCAATTACCAAATTGTCAGAACAAAATTGAAAAGACTTAGTTGTACTATTTGAATTCTCGACCTAAATTTTCTGGGAATTTTGCCTTGACTCGGTGCGATCGAGCCAGTTAGTCACGCTAAAAAAGTACCGACCTTTTTCAGGGTACTTGAAGGCCTTGCTTCACCTTGAAACAGGGGAACTGAGATGGATCTCCCGCTAGGAAATACGTCCAGCGATCGAACAAAATTTTCACATTCGCGCCTTCGCGCGCTACAAATCCCCATTTGCAAAAGCGAGTAAAATCTCGCGATCGCAAAATTACTTACACTGTGCGATCGAAGTTCTTTAACCTGCCTATTGCCGGTGCGCGACAGCATTTCAGGCAATATCCAAGTTTGACAGCAAACCGATCGGAGCTACTCTCCAGTAGCCACTTCTCGGTACTGCCGCTATTTCGATCGAGCTAGCTGATGTACTTTGATTCTGGCAAGTGTAGCAGTCCGAGACGGATTTGTCACGTTT
>JBOFTL010000664.1:0-3033 GCA_051652045.1 Microcoleus sp.
GACCTTGGTACGTAGCAGCAAAAACTGCAAAAAAACCTGTGTGGAGTCAAATTTATACTGATTTTTTAACTAGAGATTTGGCAATTACTGCTGCGATGCCGATCTACGATGAAAGAGGAAATTTGTTAGGCGTCACCGCTAGCGATTTGCTGTTTTCGAGAATCAAAGAATTTCTTGCTAATATTAAGATCGGCAAGACAGGGCAGACTTTTATTATGGAGCGATCGGGCTTGTTGGTTGCAACTTCAACAGCAAGTCAAGAATTAGCAGGTGCAGGTAAGGAAGCAAAGCGCATCAAAGCTGCCGAAAGTGAGAATCCCGTTATTCGCCAAACGGCACAGTATTTAGATAAATCCTACGGCGGTTTGACTCAGATCGATAGTTCCCGACAGCTTACTTTTGAAGTTGACGGGAAGCGCAATTTTCTGCAGATAACTCCTTTTAAAGACGATCGAGGTTTGGATTGGCTGATTGCGGTAGTAGTTCCGGAGTCGGACTTTATGGAGCAAATTGATGCTAATACCCGTACTACGGTATTGCTGTCAGTTGCAGCACTGATAACATCCGCTATTTTGGGAATTGTAACTGCTAGATGGGTGGTGCGGCCGATTTTAAAATTGAATCAGGCAGCGAAAGCTTTGGCAAGAAATGAATGGGATACAAAATTAAAGGTCGATCGCTTTGATGAATTGGGCGAACTTGCCGGATCTTTTAACAGCATGGCAGAGCAATTACAGCAGTCTTTTGGCGAACTCAAAGAAAGCGAAAGCCGACTCAATCAGTTTTTAGATGCGATTCCTCTCGGTATTTTTATCGCCGATACCACGGGTAAACCTTACTATATCAACCCGTCGGGACAGGAAATTTTGGGACAGGGAATAGTTGAAGCCAATACAGAAAATTTGCGCAAATCCTATCAAGTTTATTTAGCGGGAACAGAGGAAATTTATCCGGCCGATCGCGATCCGGTTTTAAATGCTTTGCAGGGTAAAAGCGTCACTATTGATGATATGGAAGTGCGCCTCAATGGCAGAAATACTCCAGTGCAAGTTTGGGGAACTCCTATTTACGATACTGCGGGAAATGTTATTTACGAAATTTGCGCTTTTCAAGATATTACAGAACGCAAATGTACGGAAAAGCTGTTAAGAGAATACAATCAGAATTTAGAATCGCAAGTAGCCGATCGCACTGCCGAACTGGCTAAAGCTCAAGAAAAGTTTGCTAAAGCTTTTCGTTCCAGTCCTAATGCTATTACCATCACGAGAATCAGCGACGGCCGCCACCTAGAAGTCAATGAAAGTTTTTGCCGGATGATGGGGTACAGTCACGATGAAATTATCGGCAAAACAGCAGTAGAACTCAATTTTTGGGCGAGTTTGGCAGAGCGCGATCGGATGATTAAAATGCTGCGAAATAAAACAGCGCTGCACAATTACGAGTTGCAATTTCGCAATAAAAATGGTACGGAAAGAACGGCACTGCTGTCGATCGAAACCATCGATATTGATGGAGAACCTTGTTTTTTATCAATGTCCAGCGACATTACCGATCGCCAAAAAGCCGAAGCAGCCCTACGAGAAGCCGAGGAAAAATACCGCAACATTTATGAAAATGCTTTAAATGGAATTTTTCAGATTGCTGCTGATGGAAAATACATCAGTGCTAACCCCGCTTTAGCTCACATTTACGGCTATGAATCGGCGGCAGAATTAATAGCAGCACAGCCCAATTTTAGCAATCAGCTTTATGTAAATCCCCACCGCCGCGAAGAATTTGTGATCCTGATGGATGAGTACGGAATCCTGTCAAATTTTGAATCTGAAGTATACCGCAAAGACCGCAAAATTATTTGGATTTCGGAAAATTGCCGTTCCGTCCGCGATTCCGCAGGAAATTTGCTGTATTATGAAGGGTTTATTAAGGATATTACTGCCAGCAAACAAGCCGAAATTAAAATGCAGCAGGCGAAAGAAGCAGCAGAAGCAGCTAACAAAGCGAAGAGTACCTTCCTCGCCAATATGAGCCACGAACTGCGATCGCCCTTAAACGCAATTATCGGTTTCGCTCAAGTCGCGATCCGCAGTCAAACCCTCTCTCCTGAAAATCAAGAAAATGTCGGAATCATCCTCCGCAGCGGCGAACATTTGCTAACTTTAATCAACCAAGTTTTAGATTTATCTAAAATCGAAGCTGGCCGCACTACTGTTAATGAGAAAAACTTCGATCTCTATCGCTTGTTAGACGATTTGGAAGATATGTTTGCTCTCAAAGCTGAAGATAAAGGCTTGCAACTAGAGTTCGATCGAGATGCGGAAGTTCCTCACTATATTTGTACCGATGAAGTTAAACTGCGCCAAGTCTTAATTAACTTGCTGAACAACGCAATTAAATTCACCTCAGAAGGCGGGGTTTCCGTGCGAGTGAGAGGGGGAGTTGGCAACAGGCAAAATCATAACAGAGAGCGAGCGATCGGTCGCTATTTGCTGCATTTTGAAGTAGCAGATACGGGGGCCGGAATTGCGGAAGAAGAACTCGATCGACTGTTTGAAGCATTCGTACAGACAAAAACTGGAAAAGATGCTCAAGAAGGTACGGGTTTGGGTTTAATTATCAGCCGGGAATTCGTGCAGTTAATGGGAGGAGATATTGCCGTCAGCAGTGAGGTGGGAACGGGAACCGTATTTGAATTTGACATCCAAGTTCATTTGGTGGAAGCCGCCGATATTGAAACCAAAAAAACCAAACGACAGGTAATCGCCCTCGAACCGAATCAACCCCGCTATCGATTGCTAATTGTTGATGACAAACCGCTGAACCGCCAACTGTTGGTAAAACTGCTGAATCCTTTGGGTTTTGAATTGAGAGAAGCAAATAACGGTAAAGAAGCAGTAGAGATTTTTATGGACTGGGAACCGCATTTGATTTGGATGGACATGAGAATGCCAGTCATGGATGGGTATGAGGCAACAAAACAGATCAAAACTACTACTAAAGGGCAAGCAACGGCAATTGTTGCTCTAACCGCTAGCG
>JBOFTL010000665.1:0-2965 GCA_051652045.1 Microcoleus sp.
CATCGGCTATGAAATCCAAATTTTGCCCCGCGTCATCGGCCAACTGCCGCCATCTGGCGAAATTACCCAAATTTTTACTCACCAACAAGTGAAAGAAGACCAAATCGTATTGTACGGTTTTAGCAGCGTCGCCGAACGCGATTTATTCCGACAATTAACTAGCGTCAGCGGCGTTGGAGCTCAACTGGCGATCGCACTTTTAGATACACTAGGAATGCAAGATTTAGTCCAGGCTATTGTCGGCGGCAACACCCGCATCTTAGCAAAAACTCCCGGTGTCGGAACTAAAACCGCAGAACGTTTAGCACTCGAATTGAAAAGTAAACTATCAGAATGGCGGCAGCAAGAAGGATTGACAACATCAGCCGCTGCGGGCATCAAGCCAGAGATTCAAGAAGAAGTTGAAATGACTTTGTTAGCTTTGGGATACAATGCGACGGAAGTTTTACAAGCGTTGCAAACACTCAGTCAAGATAGCAACTTGTCCGCGAAAGGCAGTGCCGAAGATTGGATACGCGAGGCAATTTCTTATTTAAGCCGATAATCTTATACCAATGCTATAGCGATGCAAATCATTTGTAAAACTCTTACTCCCTCCCCTTAGCAAGGGGAGGGCTGGGGTGGGGTAAAAATCTTATAATTCATTGAGGATTTCTATAGCACTCAAAAATCATGAAAGACCAACAAATTTATCGAGGATATGCAGCTTTAGAACTCAGCCTGGAAGATAAGACAGAACTCGATCGAACAGTTAGATATGTTGTGCCTAGTTTTCTGTTTTATAGATCTCAAAAATACGATTATATCAATGGCAATGTAGCAGCCAATGCTCATCTAACTATATTTTATGGATTTCAGCCTGAAGTAGATTTGCAAATGTTTTCCAGTCAAGTTAGCTCGATCGAACCCATCAACAGTTTAACAGTAGAAGATGTAGATTATTTTAACGGTTATAACGATGAGTATCAAATAATTTACCTGGCAATAGCTATGAATGACAGCTTAAGAAAACTGCGTCAAATATGTGAAGGACTTCCCAATATTCCCAGCCACCCACTTTTTAGACCTCATATTACACTGGCTTACATCAAAAACACCACTGTAGATCGATTGGAGTCAATACTTAATGACTTAAGAGAAAAATTTATCGATACTACTTATAATATTTCTCAACTAAATTTTTGTCGCTATGGAGAGAGGCTCGATCGAGCAGTGAAATCTTGGCAATCCGATATTGAGTAGGCTTTCGCGATCGAACGTAGTGTATAATTACAAGTTGCGATCGGGCAATTAGAAAATTGTATCTTCAGACGGGCGATCGGACGGCAGTACGAACAAAAGTATTTGAAAAAATCCGCCTAAGTAAGGAATCAAGAAGAGAATCACAAACCAGGGCGATCGACCGATGTGTCGGATTCGAGCGATATCGAATAGAAAGATTTTCAGAATTTGAACTCCCAAAAGCAAGAAGCCGATCTTTTCAAGATCGATCGCGTTCCTAGCAGTGAAGTAAATTGAAAATACGATAATGAGATATATAACAATGCGAAGCAGGTATTGCAGGCGATTGAGTTCCCTTGGAAAGAGTTTAGAAATCATGGAAATCGTGCTGTTTTACTGGTAAACGTTTCGATCGTACCTTAACAAATTTCAGAAACCGGGTTTTGTCAAAGACTGTGCGTAAAAGCGAAGATTTTTCGTCAAAAACCCGGTTTCTTGCACAACTCAGTCAGCAGTTACCTTTCCCCACAAGGAAATTAACACCTCGATCGCCCGCCAACTCTAGCAGCAAAAATTCGCTCTTGCACCCTTTCCAATCTGTGATACCATAAGGGATTGTGACAATCGTACAAAAAAGCATAAATTCCATACATGGCACTTACACAACAGCGCAAACAAGAAATCATGGGCGAATACCAAACCCATGAAACCGACACCGGATCGGCAGATGTCCAAGTCGCCATGCTGAGCGATCGCATCTCCAAACTCAGCGCCCACCTGAAAACCAACCAAAAAGACTACGCCTCCCGCCGCGGCTTGATGCAGATGATCAGCCGTCGCAAGAGTCTGCTAGCCTACATCCAAAAGCAAAGCCCAGAACGCTACAAAGCATTAATTGCCCGTTTGGGAATTCGCGGCTGATCGCCGAACCCAAAATTTGCGACAATATTTCTTAACCTGGGACTAATACCCAGGCTTATTGAAAAAATTTCCAGATTTAAGGATACAGATCGCCAATGTCCTCCGAACCACCCCGCCAGCGCTTGCCTTTTGAACCGGTAACAAATCGCAAAAAAACTCCGAAAAAGCCCCCAGAAACCGAAGCAAGCGCCGTCAAAACAGACGAAAAGCCCCAAGCACAAACAACCGGCACCAAAAAAGTGCAAACAAGTGGCAGCAAACAATCGCAATCTATCCCGGAAGTTGTCAGCAAGCGCATGATCTCGCGCATTGCTTTATTCAGCGGAGTGCCGACATTTCTGGGAGTTGCCATATTTTTTGTGAGTTATTTCATTGTCACCAAAGGTTTGTTTGAGTTGCCTAATACAGCAGTCTTATTAGTAAGTATGGGCTGTTTTGGTTTGGGCGTTTTGGGATTGAGTTACGGAGTCCTCTCGGCTTCCTGGGATGAAGAAATTTCAGGAAGCAGTTTGGGGTGGGAAGAATTTACTACCAATTTTGGGCGGATGCGACAAGCTTGGCGCGACGCAAAATCATCAAAAAGTTAAAAGTTGTCAGTCATCAGACATCAGTCATTAGTTTTGTGCAAACCTTAAATTTCAAATAAATAAATGGATGCTCGATCGCGCGGCATCTATTTTTATGCAAACATTTTTCCTGCGTTCGATCGAACTCCAAGGACTCGATCCGGATCGAGCTTGTGTGCATCAAAATTCCGATCGCCATGCAGCTTTAGCTTCCGATTTAATCGAAGAATTTCGGACTCCGATTATTGATTCTTTAG
>JBOFTL010000666.1:0-1208 GCA_051652045.1 Microcoleus sp.
ACTACATTAGGCAGAATATTAAAATACACTGCATTTTGAGTTGCCTTGAGAGTCTTCAGATCCAGATTGCCAAAGTGTTTCAAGAGAGCAAGCGCATAAGAACCATTGTGCTGAATGCTGCGGCGATCGATTTCCGTCACGTTATCTCGCAGCGTATGGTAAGCGGGAGTATCACCTGCATAGTAGAAGCCAAATCCACCGCTGCCGCGTGCGATATATTCTTCTAAATCGCACCCAATTTGCGCTCCTGGCAATAAACCCCAAAATGCGGTTGAGAACGAATTCATCCGGGGATAGGGCACTGCTTTGACAAACTCGGAGATTAACCGTTGGTTGTTGCGACTGGTAATGTACATGACCGCTGCCCCTCGACTACCCGATGCTTCAAAGTTAATCGCCAGTTTCACATCCTTCGCCCAGGGATGCTCGGTAACAAAGGCGCGTGCGCCCAACATTCCAACTTCTTCACCATCAGCAAATACAAAGATCAGATCGTTGCTCAAGGGCGTTCCGACGCGAATTGCTCTTAACGTTTCCAAGCCCGTCACCACACAAGACCCACAATCACTAGCTCCTGGCCCAGTATCAGCCGCATCATAATGACCGTCCAGGACGATCGCGCCCGTACTTGCTGTCCCTGGAATTCGCACCAGCACGTTGTTAACTCGACCAGCTCCAAAGCCACCATCGCCCGGTTGAACGACTGTTGTGGTTTGGATTTCTGGTTGCAGTCCCATCGCCTTCAGTTGGGTTATCAAATACTCCCGCACGGCAGCATGGGCAGCAGAGCCGATGGGGTGGGGTGCTTGAGCGATCGCTTTGAGATCCGACATAGCGCGATCGGCAGAAAATTCGGTCAGTGGTGCTGTTGCCGGAATCACATTGGGTGGCACCAGTTGCCAAAGCGCGATCGCGACTGCGAATAGAATAACGCCCAGAATGACCAAGCGTTGGCTCCAATGGATTTTCCCGACCGAATTAGATTTCTGCATTGTCTGTTGATTCCTCTAAAGCATCGAGATTTTGACAAACGTTGATTGGTGGCGATCTGCTTCGTAAAACTTACCCAAACTTGACTAAAGTTATTTTTAATCGCAGTTCGACGTTTACTTCCTACGCTGTTGGGCGGAACGAAGTGGAGGGGGTCGGCCATCCCAAGATAAGTAGGCTATCCCCCAATAGCCTTGGGTTCCCAATTTAAAATATTT
>JBOFTL010000667.1:0-3798 GCA_051652045.1 Microcoleus sp.
TACAGCACTATTTGACCGCAACACTTCAAATAGTCTGGACTTGTCGATCGACCGCATCGTTTTTCGATCGATACTTTCCGTTGGCTGGCAGTGCCTGTCAGCCGCAGTCGCGAGGTTCCGCTGCCAGATGCTGATAATAGCGCACAATTCCAAATCCACAACAAAACGGACACTATTTTGAGTAAACTCTTGGTGGAACAGCTTAAAAAGGCTATTTCTCAGAGTGATGCAAAACATCAAATTTATCATCAATCCCGTCCAACTACTACCACTTACGAACCTATGCCCCGCCGCCAAGACTTAAAAAAAATTCTCCTCATCGGTTCCGGCCCAATTGTCATCGGCCAAGCGTGCGAGTTCGATTATTCGGGGACGCAAGCTTGCAAAGCTTTGCGAGAAGAAGGATTTGAAGTAGTGCTGGTAAATTCCAACCCGGCTACTATTATGACCGATCCGGGAACGGCCGATCGCATCTACATTGAACCTCTAACGCCAGCGATTCTAGAACAGATAATAGCTACAGAAAAACCTCAAGCAATTTTGCCAACAATGGGCGGTCAAACTGCTCTCAATTTGGCTGTTGCAGTTGCTAAAAATGGTGTGTTAGAAAAACATGGCGTTGAATTAATTGGTGCTAAACTGCCTGCAATTGAAATGGCAGAAGATCGGTTGTTATTTAAAGAAGCAATGGCGCGCATTGGCGTCAGTGTTTGTCCTTCGGGAATTGCTAACAATTTAGATGAAGCAAAAACGATCGCCCATCAAATCGGCACTTATCCGTTAATTATCCGCCCCGCTTTTACGATGGGCGGCACGGGAGGCGGCATTTCTTACAATCAAGAAGAGTTTGAAGAAATGGCCCAAGGCGGTATTGATGCCAGCCCGGTATCGCAAATTCTGATCGAACAATCTTTAATCGGTTGGAAAGAATACGAATTGGAAGTGATGCGGGATTTGGCCGACAACGTAGTGATAATTTGTTCGATCGAAAATCTCGATCCGATGGGCATTCACACCGGAGATTCGATTACTGTTGCCCCGGCGCAAACTCTGACAGATAAAGAATACCAGCGGTTGCGGGATGCTGCGATTAAAATCATCCGCGAAATCGGCGTAGAAACTGGCGGTTCTAACATTCAATTTGCCGTCAATCCGGTGAACGGAGATGTCATCGTAATTGAAATGAATCCCCGCGTTTCCCGTTCCTCAGCTTTGGCCTCGAAAGCAACCGGATTTCCCATTGCTAAAATGGCTGCCAAATTAGCTGTAGGCTACAGCCTGGATGAAATTTCTAACGATATTACCAAGAAAACTCCGGCTTCTTTTGAACCGACGATCGACTATGTAGTAACCAAAATTCCCCGGTTTGCTTTTGAAAAATTCCCCGGTTCCGAACCTACTTTGACAACCCAAATGAAGTCAGTTGGTGAAGTAATGGCGATCGGGCGGACTTTCTGCGAATCCTTCCAAAAAGCTTTGCGGGGATTGGAAACAGGTCGCGCGGGTTTCGGTTGTGATAAACCGGAAAAATTGCCGAGTTTGGAACAAATTCGCGCTGGATTGCGGACGCCAAATCCCGATCGAATTTTTACAGTCCGCCACGCGATGATGATGGGAATGTCGGTAGAAGATATTTTTGAACTCACGGCGATCGACCCCTGGTTTTTGGATAAAATGCAGGAATTAATCGAAACAGAAAAGTTCTTAAAACGAACTCCGTTAAACCAGTTGACAAAAGAGACAATGTTTGGTGTCAAACAATTGGGATTTAGCGATCGCCAAATTGCTTACGCTACCAAAACGTCGGAAGATGAGGTCAGAAGTTACCGGAAAAAGTTAGGAGTGCTGCCGATTTACAAAACCGTCGATACCTGCGCCGCCGAATTTGAAGCGTTCACTCCCTATTACTATTCCACTTACGAAGCAGGGGCGGCAATTTGGGAATTGGGCGACGAAGAAAAGAAAGTTTCGCCCGTGTCTCACAGTCTCGCACCGGACTCGGAAGTTTTGCCTTCTACCAAGCGCAAAGTGATGATTTTAGGCGGCGGGCCGAACCGCATCGGACAGGGAATTGAGTTTGATTACTGCTGCTGTCACGCTTCTTATTCCCTGGGAGAAGATGGGTTTGAAACAATCATGGTCAACTCGAACCCGGAGACAGTTTCGACGGATTACGATACGAGCGATCGACTGTATTTTGAACCGCTAACTAAAGAAGATGTTCTCAACATCATCGAAGCGGAAAATCCCGAAGGAGTAATCATTCAATTCGGCGGACAAACACCGCTCAAATTAGCTCTACCTTTGCAAAAATCCCTTGAAAACCATCCCGACGTACAAACAAAAATTTGGGGGACTTCGCCGGATTCGATCGATACTGCTGAAGACAGAGAGCGATTTGAAAAAATTCTGCGACAGTTGAACATTCTACAAGCTGATAACGGTTTGGCACGGAGTTTTGAGGATGCTTTGATAGTTGCGAAAAAGATCGGTTATCCGGTGGTGGTGCGGCCGAGCTACGTGTTGGGAGGTCGGGCAATGGAAATTGTTTATTCGGATCTAGAATTGGAACGCTACATGATGTACGCCGTGCAGGTAGAACCGGATCATCCGATTTTAATTGACAAGTTCTTGGAAAATGCGATCGAAGTAGATGTAGATGCGATCGCCGATACAGCAGGCAATGTCGTTATCGGTGGCATTATGGAGCACATTGAAGAAGCGGGAATTCATTCCGGCGACTCAGCTTGTTCGATCCCTTATCAAACCCTTTCCGAGTCAGCTTTAGCAACAATTCGCCGTCAAACAGTGGAATTAGCAAAAGCTTTAAAAGTGATCGGGTTGATGAACATTCAATTTGCCGTGCAAGGAGAGCAAGTTTACATTTTGGAAGCCAACCCTCGGGCTTCACGAACAGTACCTTTTGTCTCGAAAGCGATCGGAGTTCCCCTAGCAAAAATGGCATCGCGGGTAATGTCCGGTAAAACTCTCAAAGAGTTAGCTTTTACTGAAGAGATTGTACCGACTCACGTTTCGGTAAAAGAAGCAGTATTGCCTTTTGCTAAATTCCCCGGAACCGATACTTTGTTAGGGCCGGAAATGCGATCTACGGGTGAAGTAATGGGAATCGATACGGATTTTGGCAAAGCATTTGCTAAGGCTCAATTAGCAGCAGGACAAGTGATGCCGCTGTCAGGAACCGTGTTAGTTTCCATGCGCGATCGAGATAAATTGGCAGTCGTACCTGTAGTTAAAGAATTCTTGAGTTTGGGTTTCAAAATAGTAGCGACGCACGGTACTCGTAAAGTTTTGCGCGAGCAAGGATTGGATGTGGATTTGGAATTAAAATTGCACGAAGGGCGGCCGAATTTATTGGATTCGATTAAAAACGAGAAAATCCAGTTAATTATTAATACACCTTCCGGTGAAGAATCCCGCGCCGACGGAATTTTTATCCGCCGCACTGCATTGACTTACAAAATCCCGATTATTACCACAATTGCCGGTGCTAAAGCAACTGCTGCGGGAATTCGATCGCTCAAATCTCACCCGATGGAGGTAAAAGCAATTCAGGATTATTAAATAGTTGGTAGGGGCGGCGCCCCCGTGCCCGCCCGAGAGTTGATAGTTGATAGCATAGATATTTTGCCTGTTCTCAAGCGTCAACCACCCACCACTAATCGGAGTACCGATATAGTGGGGGCTTGAAAGAGCCTAGTTGACCAGTCTAAGTGTATAAAATCACTACGTTTAAGGCAAGAGTTAAAGACCTACCAGAGAATGCGTAGCTAGTTCTCT